>JBMTVV010000248.1:0-3598 GCA_049451755.1 Bdellovibrionota bacterium | reverse complement strand
CTCCCTGTTTTTACAAGGTGCTCTCGGGCGGTTTGGTCTCGCAGTAAGCTCACTGTGCCCACTAGGCTCACCGCCAGTAGTAGAAACGCCGCTCTATGGAGCTCCCAATCCGAGACTGCTCAAACGATACCAGACGGCAGCTCACTCGCCTACTCAGAAATGGACTCTATAGCTGAGGCAATAGTACAAAGCACAGAACCCACTGCAATCACACAGAATGTTCAGAGGCAAACAAGCAAAAAGAGTGCACTTCGAACCTTCGGGAATCTTCCACTCTTCCCTCAACTGGCATTCTTACTCTGCTTGCTGGGCTTAACCGCATGCTCTATCAATAGCCCGAAGGAGCGCGTGAGCACTATAACCGAACAAAGAATGGTTCCGGGCTCAGTTCTGCTCGCAAAGAAACTGCCTCCCGTTACCGACATTGAACAGATCCCACTGTACGGCTTCCTTCCCCTACCGCCCCTCTCCACCTCTCACACAGAATCCAGAGATGGCGAGATGGAACAAAGCTGGCTCGAGATTCATACATCCGCCGGACGAGTAACAGCGAAAAATAGCTTGGAGACCCTATTTCAGATGAGGCTTCAACTAGAAGATGTATTTCAAGATTCTTACTTCGAGAAGAAAACTGAAGTCGTCATGGTATCAGATAACCCGGTATGGATTGCCTCAGAAGAGTACTTCATCGCACGTGGACTTCCAGTTCCACCCGAGGGAGACAGTAGACGTTTCCTGAAGGGGATCTTGGGCTCACATGCGATCTACCTCTCGAATGAACAGGTCATACACTCTGGCCCATCACAGGCAGAGCTATTAGACCCGACCACACGAGTACATGGATATCGCATATCTCCGGAAGAGATGAATATCCTGCTACAACATGTAGAGTCCGGTATGCCGGTTATAATCCGCTAGTACCACTTCTTCAGAAATAATACCGCCATGCTAGGGATTAATACGCCCTTTGACTCCGTCTAGGTCGCAGTCTATATTATCGCAACCCAAACACACATCGTGAATACGAGTAGAGGCGTATCGGAATCTTGCTAGTGGAGTCCTGCTAGGGGAACCGGAGGAATAGAGTCCAAGAGCTATAGGGGCTCAAGAGAAATAGGCTCATATGCAGGTAGCCTAATTCTGTGGGGCCATTGCGACCTTAGGGAGTGCTCACTGAAAGAGAGACGGTGCGTAGTTCGGGAAATGGTAAGGTAGTAGGAAGCAGTATGTCGGAACAATCTTTTGAGAAAGTAAAGAAAGGCGTCGTGAAGCGCAAAACACGTCGAGTGGTTGGTGTTTTCATCGACGGGACAAGTCTCGACCGTGCGACTCGAAGAATGCAAAAACGAGTCGATATGCCAAAGCTTGTACGTGGAGTTGCCGCCGGTGCAACTCCAGCGGTGGCTCGATACTACACCGTTATTCCTCACGAAGATGACTCACGACAAAGAGCGTTTCTTGATGCAGTGCGAAACGCCGGGCTCCAAGTCATCGTTAAACGACTCCCCCCAAAAGGCATCACACGACAGGTCACCATAGAAACAGAGATGGCCTCTGATATAATGGCCTTTGGTCTCGGCAAAAACTCTTTTGAGAATATCGGATACGACCTCGGTTCAGACGACGCACAGGAACCAGAACCCGCTCGAAGAGATAATCGTAGGGCGCAAATGCCTTTTAAAAGAGGGGAACAACAATCAGCCCCACGGATTGAAGCGCCACAATCTCGTCTTGTCCGACCACATGAGAGCAGCTCTGAAGGCCAGCAAGAGCAGCGCATTGTTACCGTCGTGTGCCCCGGGCGAGATTTGAGCTACCCCTTCCTCCTCTTAAGAAGTGCGAATATTCAAACAGTTAGTGCTGATTTTGGGCAACCCTCAGGACGAGAGCTCATAAAAAGCGCTGCGAAGTGGATAGATCTCTCTGACTCGGAAACCATTTGGCGAGACGAGTAACTATTACTATACTCTGTTGCTGTATTCAGGCCGCTCGAGTGTTATGCTCGCGCATCAGGAATCTCACAGGTAGACACAGGAATCACTCAGGCTATGACGCAAAGCTCGAACGCATTTACTCGAAACAGTAACAAACGACGTTCAGAACAGAACGCGCCAGCCTCAACATCACACTCCCGAATCCCCCCAAACACACTGGAAGCAGAGGAATCAGTTCTCGGAGCAGTCCTGCTCGATAATAACTCCATCGACATGGTGCTCGAGAAAATTACGAGCGATGACTTCTACCAGCCACGCTATCAGGTATTGTTCGAGTGTATGCGAGAGCTACATGACAAAGGGCAACCGATCGACATAATCACTCTTGGTCAACAACTCCGCTCACGCAATGAACTGGATAACGTTGGGGGACTTGAAGAGCTTTCCCGACTCGCGGCAGTTGTACCGAGCTCAGCGCATATTGCGTACTACGCAAAAATGCTCAAAGAGATGTCTATTCGCCGAAAACTCATTCATGAGTCAGCAGAGATTTCTCGTGAAGCATTTGATCTTTCAGAGAATATCGAGAGCTTTCTCGATATGGCTGAGCAACGAATTCTCGGAGTTTCTGACTTCAGAGCAAAGCCAGCATTTCACCGGGTTGGAGATATCGTTCAAACCTCTGTCAAGCTCATCGAGGACCTCTACCAGCGAAAAGAACCTATCACGGGAACACCCGCTGGATTCACGAAACTTGATCAGCTTACCGCAGGATTTCAGCCGTCGGATCTCATTATTATAGCAGCGCGACCCTCTATGGGAAAAACCGCCTTCGCGCTGAGCATTTCACAGTTTGTCGGTGTGAACGCGAAAAAGCCGGTTGCACTTTTTTCACTTGAAATGTCAAAGGAGCAACTTGTTACTCGTATGCTCTGTGGTGTCGGAAAAGTTGATAGCGCTCGTGTTCGGGTTGGGAATCTCCAAGAGTATGACTTTCCAAAACTCGTAGAGGCAGCAAGCCAGATTGCAGAGGCGCCAATATTCATCGATGACACTCCCGCTATGACTGTCACTGAACTAAGAGCTAAGTGTCGGCGACTTAACCGAGAGAACCCGCTTGGTCTCATCCTCGTCGACTATCTCCAACTCATGCGAAGCCCTGCGTATAGTAGTAGTCGGGAACAGGAGATCTCTGACATATCCCGCTCACTGAAAGCACTTGCGAAAGAGCTCAATGTTCCTGTACTCGCACTCTCGCAGTTGAATCGTTCCTTGGAAAACCGTACTGACAAGCGACCTATCATGTCAGACCTTCGTGAATCAGGTGCGATTGAGCAAGATGCGGATCTCATCATGTTCATCTATCGTGATGAGGTCTATAACGAAGAGACAGAAGATAAGGGCGTAGCGGAGATTATCGTATCAAAACAACGGAATGGCCCGACAGGAATCGTGCGTCTCGCATTCCTCCCAGAGTATACACTGTTTGCAAATCTGGATGAACGAGAAGAGTCTGACTTCATGGAGCAAGAACTCGACCTCTCAAGCCTTGACGACGATATTTTCTAGCCTTCCTCAGCTTAGTACTCTCTCCTACCGTCATACTTTTAGACTCCTACCGGTTTATGGTGTTATTGCCCGAGCTCTGGCCTACCGGATGCTGG
>JBMTVV010000247.1:0-3600 GCA_049451755.1 Bdellovibrionota bacterium | reverse complement strand
TCACAGCCATTCGAACAATCTTACCAGTGGAAGCGATTGCCATTACTTCGTGCTGCTCTAGCACTGCGGAAACTCCAATAACTGGGCCATTTCGCTCTCCAGCCTGAATGTCTATAAGCCCCTTTCCACCCCGATTTTGTCTTCGATAATCCTGAATGCGGGTACGCTTCCCGTAGCCATTCTCACACGCAGTGAGAAGGAACGCATTCTCATCCGGTCGCGAATCAGCACCCTCAACACCTTCAGCATCAGTAGAGCCAGCGACCACGACCATTCCCACAACCTCATCGCCAGCATCGAGGTTAATTCCCTTCACTCCGCGAGCCGTGCGACCCATCGGTCGAACATCTTCTTCCGAGAAACGAATAGCCATCCCGGTACGCGAAGCAAGCACGATATCATCTCCACCATGAGTGATACGAGCACCTATGAGCTGATCCCCGTCAGCAATGGTACACGCAGTTAAACCACTTTTTCGGTTTGCACGCTCAAAGCTCATGAGATCGGTCTTCTTGATGTAGCCTTGTCGAGTTGCCATGACCACGTAGCGATCCTCAGCAAACTCAGTAACAGCACGAATAGCCGAAATCTTCTCATCCTCTCGCAGATCAAGAAGATTCACGAGCGCACGCCCCCGAGCTGTTCGCCCTCCCTGAGGAAGCATGTAGACTTTCTTAATGAAGCACCGTCCGTGCGTCGTAAAGAAAAAGAGGTACGCAAGGGTCGAAGCCACGAAGAGGTGCTCTACGAAGTCTTCATCCTTATTAGAGGCTGCAGTAACCCCCTTTCCTCCTCGTTTTTGCGCCTTATACTGATCAGCTGGGGTACGCTTAATGTATCCCTGGTGAGTGACAGAAACGACCATCTTCTCGTCTTCAATGAGATCTTCGATTTCAATCTCCCCTTCCTGCTCAACGATACGGGTGCGACGCTCATCACCAAACTCATCACGAATACTCGCCAACTCCTCCCCAATAACACGGTCAATCTCAGCAGGGCTTGCAAGTAGCGCTCGGAGACGCTCGATTTCAGCAGCGAGCTCAGCATGCTCCTGCTCAACGGCGAGTCGCTCCATTCCCGTTAATTTCTGTAGACGGAGCTCTAAGATCGCTTGGGCCTGAACGGTCGAAAGCTCGAACTCCTCACACAATTGACGGCGAGCTGCCGCTGGACTTTCAGCCCCTCGAATGAGCGCAATAACCCGATCAAGATTCAAGAGCGCGATGCGATACCCCTCTAAGATATGCATCCGATCTTCAGCTTTTCTCAACTCAAAAACTGCTCGTCTTGTGACGACGTCACGACGGTGATCGAGAAAGCACTGTAGGAGTTGCTTAAGACTACAAACAACTGGTCGACCTTCCACAATCGCGAGATTAATAATACCGAAACTCGTCTGGAGTGGAGTCAGTTTGTAGAGCTGATTGAGGATAATATCCGGAGTCGCATCTCGCTTTAACTCCATAACAATCCGCATCCCTTTCCTATCAGACTCATCGCGGAGCTTTGAGATACCCTCGATCAACCGGTCATTAATGAGACTTCCAATCTTCTCAACGAGCGAAGACTTATTCACCTGAAATGGGATTTCAGTAATAATAATAGCCTGAACTTCCTTACCACCGCGGGTAAGTGTCTCAACTTCCGCCTCACCGCGAACGCGGATGATACCTCGCCCCTTCGTGTATGCAGCAATAATAGGAGAACGACCAAGAATGGTACCCCCTGTTGGGAAATCAGGGCCTGAAATGAACTCCATGAGCTCAAGCACACCTAACTCCGGGTTCTGAAGGAGAGCGAGCGCTCCGTTGACCACCTCAGTCAGATTGTGTGGCGGAATATGTGTTGCCATCCCTACTGCGATTCCATCAGCTCCATTCACGAGGAGGTTTGGAAAGCCAGAGGGGAGCACTAACGGCTCTTCAGTCGTATCATCAAAGTTTGGACCAAAATCGACGGTATCTTTATCGATATCATCGAGAAGTCGAGAGGAGATCGCACTCATTCTACTTTCGGTATATCGATATGCCGCAGGGGGATCTCCATCGATTGAACCGAAGTTCCCTTGCCCATCAACTAGTGGGTATCGAAGGCTCCATGACTGCGCTAACCGTACGAGGGCATCATAAACAGAAGAGTCCCCGTGCGGGTGAAACTTCTTGAGTACCTCTCCGACAACCCCCGCACACTTTGAGTGCTTGCGGTTTGAGAGCAGTCCTTCGCCGAGCATCGCATAGAGAATCCGTCGCTGAACAGGCTTGAGGCCATCACGAGCATCAGGTAGTGCACGCCCTACAATAACGCTCATCGCATAGTCCATGTAGGACTGCTGCATTTCGTTTTCAATCGTAATTAAGCTCTGCGATTCACTATCCATGGACATCTAATTTCCCGTACTCGTTAACAGCGGTAAATCTACCTTTTCTCGGAAGAAAATGGCAAGGAATAAGGGAGTTCTTACCCCTTTTTAGGCCAGCTGTATCGACAAAATTTTAGGGGAAAATCTACTCAGATCTCTATCAGCGCTTGACAAATTGTTGAGTACTAAGCAGCACGCCTCTATAGCGCATTTTGAGCAACCTTCGCGTCGCTCGAAGCGCTATCAATCCCCTCAATCATTCACGCAATGAAGGCCGAACACGCTGGGCACATTAGGCAACGAGCTTACCGCTTCTCGTCAACGAGTTGCTCTAAGTAAGCAAGAAGTGTACGCACGCCAAAGCCCGTTCCGCCCTTAATACCAGCGGCATCACCAGATCCAGCAAACGCCGGCCCTGCTATATCAAGGTGTGCCCATGAGACATCGCCAATAAAGTGCTCAAGGAACAGTGCTGCTGTTATCGAGCCACCACCTCGCGACCCGATATTCTTCAGGTCGGCAATCGGACTCTGGAGCAATTTTTTATACTCCTGCAAGAGTGGCATATGCCACAGTCGCTCGCCTGAGGCACCACTTGCACAGAGAAGTCGTCCTTTGAGCTCGCTATCATTCGCGTATAAGCCGGCACACTCTTCACCGAGCGCAACAACACAGGCTCCTGTAAGAGTTGCCAGGTCAATAATCACATCGCATCCGTCGTTACTCGCATAGTGGAGCGCATCGGCGAGGATAAGTCGTCCTTCCGCATCGGTATTTAATACCTCAACGGTTTTCCCGCTCATCATCCGAATAACGTCGCCAGGCCGGAGTGCGTTTCCATGAATCATGTTCTCGGCTGTTGGAATGTAACCGCGCACCTCAATGGGGAGCTTCAGATCTTTTAACGCTCGAAAGACACCAAGAACGGCTGCTGCACCCGCCATGTCACACTTCATCGTCTCCATGCCCGCGCCAGTTTTTATCGAAAGCCCTCCAGAATCAAACGTCACTCCCTTTCCAACGAGGCCTATAACTGGAGCTCTCTTTTTCTTCTGAGTTGTTGGCTTCTGAGTTGTTGGACGGTATCGAAGAGTGATGAAAGCAGGAGGCTTAGCGCTCGCTCGGCCAACGGATAAAATGCCATTCATCTTCTTCTTTGCGAGCTCAGCACCTTTTACGATCTTTACCTGTATCGCCCCTCTTCCTCCCAAAGACTGCGCCTTTTTCCCAAGATCATACGG
>JBMTVV010000246.1:0-3611 GCA_049451755.1 Bdellovibrionota bacterium | reverse complement strand
ACGCAGTTGGGCGGGCCCTTCGTGCTGGTGCTGAGGGAATTAAGGTGAGCGTGAGTGGTCGCTTGAATGGCGCAGATATCGCAAGAACTGAGCAGTATAAAGAGGGGAGAATTCCACTGCATACGCTCAGAGCCGAGATTGATTACGGGACAGCGGAAGCAAAAACGACCTATGGGATTCTGGGCATCAAGGTCTGGATTTTCAAAGGCGAGAAATTCGAAGAGGGAGAGCAGGTTCCGCTCGAGGCTATGCAGCTATAGGCTATGCGCAGCTATAGAGGGGGCAGCTATAGAGGCGCGAGTTTAGGGTGCCTTTTAGAGTTATGTAAAGAGAAGGTCCTTGGCAGTGGCTTTACGGTAAGTGGGGTCAGAAATAAAAAGCCGAGGAAAAGTTTGTAACGAAAGTTGAGAGAGAAAAATGCAACAGCCGAAGAAGCCTAAATATCGAAAGCAGATGAAGCGGGTTCGACACCTGCGAGGGACCGAGACTCGTGGCACGAGTCTGAGCTTTGGCGATTTTGGACTAAAAGCGCTTGACGCCGGATGGATCACCGCACGTCAGATTGAGGCTGGTCGGGTAGCGATGACTCGTCATGCGAAGCGTGGTGGAAAGGTGTGGATACGGATTTTTCCGGACAAGCCACTGACTTCAAAGCCGGCAGAAACTCGAATGGGTAAGGGAAAGGGCGCTCCGGATAAGTGGGTTGCTTCGGTTCGAGCCGGTCGCATTATGTATGAAATAACTGGGGTTGAGCGAGAGGCAGCTAGAAGAGCGCTTGAGCTTGCGGCTTCGAAGATGCCAGTGCGATGTACGATTGTAGAGAGAACAAGAACACTTTTGTAGTCACGGTAGAGACGGCAAGAGCGGTAGCAAGAGGAAGAAAGAGGCTCTGATGAAAAAGAGAGATTACTTGAAGGGAATACGAGAATTGACAGAAGAGGGACTGAGAGAGCGAATTCGTACTCTTTCAGAAGAGCGAATGAAGCTCAGATTCCGTGCGGTTTCTGGTCAACTGAACGAAACGCACCGTATTGGTGAAGTACGTCGGGAGCTGGCGCAGGCGAAGACCGTTTATTCTGAGAAGTTTTGCCAAGATAGTGGAATGTAAAAATCATCGGAGAGTCGAGGACAAGAGATTCAGAGACGCCCCGCTTGAACGAGGGCAATAAGAGAAGAGGATACCATGGAGTCACAAGAGCTAAACGATCTACTTGATTCAGTAGCAAAGCCAAAGGAGAAGCGGAGAGGCCTGCCGAAAACCCGAGAGGGGGTAGTGGTCAGTGATAAGATGGAGAAGACTCTCGTCGTATCAACTGTCCGCCTCATGAAACACCCGACTTTTAAAAAGTATGTAAGGGTAACCAAGAAGTTTCACGTTCATGATGAACAGAATGAAGCAAAGATTGGCGACCGAGTACAAATTGTTGAGACGCGTCCTCTTAGCAAGACAAAGCGGTGGCGTTTATTAAAGATTGTACAGAAGGCGGTTTAGACCGGGCCTTTGGTTACGGGAGTTTAGTTAAGAGCGGTGCAGGTTGGGCTATACCGCGAGAAAGTAATAATTTCCACGGAATGTGATTGAAGGGACTCAGGAGAGAGAAATGATTCAGCCAAAATCGACTTTAAATGTGGCGGACAACTCCGGGGCAAGAAAGGTATCTTGCATTAAGGTGTTGGGTGGTTCAAAGAGGCGGTATGCCACGATTGGCGACGTTATTGTTGTGGCCGTGAAGGACGCAATGGCAAATTCAAAGATTGCCAAAGGGTCCATCCAGAAGGCAGTGATTGTTCGTACGACAAGAGAGACGCAGAGGGAAGACGGGTCAACTATTCGTTTCGATGACAACAGTGCGGTGCTCATTAACGCTCAGAAGGATCCTATTGGAACGCGGATTTTTGGTCCAGTAGCACGGGAACTTCGAGCGAAGCGATTTATGAAAATTGTTTCACTGGCACCAGAAGTTCTGTAGTAAGCGGTACGCTTGTAAGAGGAAAGAGTCATGAATAAGAAAGAGACGGCACTAAAACAAGGCGATACGGTAATGGTTATCGCCGGTGGAAATAAGAATAAGCGACCGAATAAAGGGCAAGTAGGGAAAATCTTATCGTTCCACGGATCAGACCGGATAGTAGTTGAGGGTGTGAACCTTGTAACGAAGCACAAGCGAGCAACGAAGCCGGGTGAAGAGTCTGTAAAAGTAAAGGTACCAGCCGCCATTCACGTGTCGAACGTAATGTTCTATTCAGAGAAACTGAAGCGGCCTGTGCGCCTTAAGAAGCAGTTCCTCGAGGATGGAAAAAAGGTAAGAGGGTTTGTACATCCGGACAGTGGGGAGTTTGAACAGATTTAGGCTGAGGATTTGAGAGATGAGTTCCTCTCGTGATTGCTGTATGAGGCAATCAAAATCCGGGGGAACTGAGAAGAGAATTTTAGATTCGAATGATTCGAGGAAGATATGAAAAGGGCGAAAGAAAGATACAGCGACGAAGCGGCTCCAAAACTCAAGGATGAGTTTGGGTACAAGTCCGTTATGGAGGTGCCACGTCTTGAGAAGGTCGTGATTAACTGTGGTGTCGGCGAGGCGGTAGCGAACAGTAAGGCTATCGAGAACGTTGTATATGCCGTCACTCAAATTGCGGGACAGAAACCAGTTGTCACAAAGGCAAAGAAGTCCATTGCGAGCTTTAAGCTTCGTGAAGGGATGCCAATTGGTGTCAAGGTTACTCTGAGGGGAGCGAGGATGTACGATTTCCTTGATCGATTAATTTCAATTGCGCTCCCTCGGGTAAGAGATTTTCGAGGGACTCCCACAAAGGGATTCGACGGGCGTGGTAACTATACGCTCGGCATCAAGGAGCAGATTGTATTCCCAGAGGTAAATCTGGATAAGCTCGATAAGATTCGAGGCATGGATATAACGTTTGTAACGACGGCTAAGACGAACGAGGAGGGAAGAGCTCTCCTCACGCATCTCGGAATGCCGTTTCGTAAGAAAGCAGCCTAAGATTTTTTGAGGAGATTCGCAGTGGCAAAGACAAGTCTATTAGTGAAGTGTAGTCGTAAACCTAAATTTTCAGTTCGTGGTTATACCCGATGCCAAGTGTGTGGAAGACCGCGATCGGTTTATCGAAAGTTCAAGTTGTGCAGGATTTGTTTTCGGGAGCATGCTCACCGAGGACTCATACCAGGTGTGACGAAGAGTAGCTGGTAGTTATATTTTTTCAGCTAGGTTTGTAGAGACAGATATTTACAGGAATCAAAGATGTTAACAGACATTCTCGCAGATTTACTTACTCGAATTCGTAACGCTCAACAAGCTGGACATCAGCTCGTTCGAGTGCGCAGCTCAAAGATGGCAAAAGCCTTTCTTGATGTCCTCAGAGATGAAGGATTTATCGCGGCGTATGAAGTGAAGAAAGACTCGGCTGGTAAGTTTGATGAACTCGAAGTCATGCTCAAATACCATGAGACGGGTGAGCCTGCGATCGTTGACTGCCAACGGGTCAGTCGTTCCGGTCGTCGTTGGTATCGGGGAAGTTCCGCTCAGCCGAAGGTAGAGCATGGACTTGGTCTCTCGATTATGTCTACTTATCAGGGATTGATGGCAGAC
>JBMTVV010000245.1:0-3632 GCA_049451755.1 Bdellovibrionota bacterium | reverse complement strand
GTGGATTTACAATGGCAGTCTTTCCGGTATTTGTTGCTCGTAAGTGAAAGCGATTATTCTCAATTGCACGAAAGGAGGCAATCAGGTGGTGTTGTTCGAGCGCCACTGTGTCTCCGAACCAGGCGTCATTGGTAAGATTGACGAGGATTTGAGCGCCTGCGTTTATGGACTCCCTTGCGAGAGATTGAACCACATCTTCATAACAGATAAGTGTTCCAGCCTGTACCACTCGTTTTGAATCTCCACTTCCAAGGACAACCTGATGAATTCCAGGAGATTTTCCGGCGGTAAAGTTTGCTGCCATGCTGTTGACTTTCATAAGCCAAGGAAAGGTCCGACTCAGGGGCGTATACTCGCCATACGGCATGAGTATCTGTTTGTGGTAGGGTGTGCCAATTTCGCCATTCGGATGAATGAGCAGTACGCTATTAAATTGTTGTTCCCTCGTTTTGAAGGTAATAGCGCCTGAGAGAAGTGGGGACTCGCGTAGTCGCGGAAGCCGTGGGTCTTGATTCCACTCTGTGACTCCTGCATACGTCCACTGCATGATGGCAGATTCTGGCCAGATGATGAGGGTGTTCTCGGCATCATGGGGCGCTGAGAGAGTGAGGTGCTCTCGGATATCATCTGCTGGTGATGCATTGATATCCTCTCTATAGAGCGGAATGTTTCCTTGGATGAGAGCAACTTGAAATGTCTCAGCTTCCTTGCGGGCTTGCTCGAAATGAGACACCTGAGTGGAGCCATAGATTCCCGCAAAAAGTATTACGAGCGAGGAAGAGAGGAGGCCTCGTCGAGTATGGCGAATGTAAAGGAGTCCGTGGGCAAACCATACCATGAGAAAGGATAACCCGAGGCTACCAAAGAGATTCGCTGACTGTGCAAGTGGTGTGAGAGCGAGTTGGGAGTGGCCAAGATGCCATGGGAAAATGCGGATGGACCACTGCTCTGCAATAACCCAGGCTATCGGAGCTCCGAGTGCGTACTGATTGAGCTGCGCTGGAAGATGTTTCAGTATAAACCCGAAGAGCGGGAATTGAAGAGCACTTCCGAGGACGAAAAATACAAAAATTGGTACCGCTGCGATGAGCGGAAATGCTCCAAAGCGATGAATTGTTTCGAGTAGCCAGAAAAAGCCAAAGAGCTGAACGAGGCATCCAACGAGAAACAGGTGCTTCAGCGACTTGTCTCGTTGTGTGACTGCTAGGAGTGAAAAGATCCCAAGCCACGAGAGGACACAGTGCACCCATGTTCCTGGAAACCACCACCCGATCCCTATTAGGGTGGCGGCCGTGAGATCATGAGCGAGTGAAAGAAGAAGGCGACCGGAAGGGGCTCGCCGATTATCCTCTTTCATATCCGATGTCTCCCGAGAGGTACTCGCACGTTATCGTATTAGGCAAACGGGTTACTCACAAAGGACTCTCCATGGAGTAGGGTCTCAATGAAGAGTAACCGGTTGTACTTTGCGGTACGTTCTGCTCGACAGACAGAGCCTGTTTTAATCTGTCCGGCACCAGTTGCTACAGCGAGATCCGCGATAAATGTATCTTCTGTTTCGCCAGATCTGTGCGAGATCACTGAGCGATAGCCACTTTCTTGTGCCAGAGCAATCGCCTCTAATGTCTCAGTGACTGTTCCGATCTGATTGAGTTTGATGAGGATAGAGTTACCACACCCCTTCTCAATACCTTGTCGGAGACGATCTGGATTGGTTACGAAGAGGTCATCGCCAACGAGTTGCACCTTACTACCGAGTGCAGCAGTGAGGTTGTGCCAGCCATCCCAATCGTTCTCATCAAGTCCATCTTCAATGCTCACTATTGGGAACTTTTCGCACCATGTTTCATAGATACGAATGAGGTCATCAGAGGACTTTTCTCCTGAGCCACTCTTTTGTAGGTCGTATATCCCCTTTGAGCGATTAAAGAACTCACTTGCAGCGCAATCAAGAGCGAGTGAAATCTCTTCTCCAGGAGTATATCTCGCTCCTTCGATAGCGCGCATGAGCATCTCAAGCGCCTCTTCTTGTGAAGAAAACTGTGGTGCGAAACCACCTTCATCTCCAACACCTGTACTATATCCCTTCTCTATGAGCATTTTCTTAAGGGTGAGGAATACTTCAGAAGCAGCTCGGATATTTTCAAAGAATGTTCCCGATCCATGCGGAACAATCATGAACTCTTGGAAATCGAGTGAGTTCGTCGCATGAGCTCCCCCGTTAATCACATTCACAAGTGGGATAGGAAGACAACGAGCATTTGCTCCACCAAGGTAGCGGAAGAGTGGGATGCCGAGGAAGTTCGCACCCGCCTTCGCTGCAGCAAGGCTGACACCGAGGATGGCATTCGCACCGAGTCGTGATTTATTCGGTGTTCCATCAAGTTCAAGAAGGGTGCGATCGAGCGCTGCTAATTCAAGCGCATCGAGACCAAGAATTTCATCGGCAATGTCACCCTGAATTGATTCAATAGCTTTGAGGACACCTTTGCCAAAATATCGATCTTTATCTCCGTCTCTCAATTCGTGCGCTTCATACTCTCCGGTTGAAGCACCTGAGGGTACAGCCGCATCTCCAATGGTGCCATCAGCAAGCTGTACAAATGTAGCAACGGTTGGTAGCCCCCTTGAGTCTAGACACTCATACGCATACACGTTCTCAATTGTACTACCTGACTCACTCATTCCATGCCTCCTTATACGAAGTATTTCGTGTTGGTGATAATCTATGAAGTAGGACGGGTGAAATCAAGACGAGAAGGATGATGCTGTTGAAAAACTATCGAGGGAACGGAGAGGTACGTAGCAAGAAGCCGGCCTGCCAAAGAAATCAGTCTGGCAGTACAATGAGCATGAGCACCCTCAGGGCGAGTCTTCTGCGACAGATTCATACGAGAGTCTGGGGCCGTGGTGTTTCAGGCAGAGGCAATTGGGCATTACTCATGTGCTCATAGCGGGAAATGAGCTTGTTACGCTCGATGAATCCCGAGATAAGAGAGGGAGTCCTGAAGATAGTCAATGTGGTACGTGTCTTCCGCAAGAAGGAGCGCAATGAACTCCCCTTTTTCGGGAATGAAGTTCGTTACAAATGGAAAGAGAGAGTTTACTTTCTCGCCATCGAAGAGAAACTTTCCCGCTTCTTCTTTGAGGTGAGTGAAATCTTTCATGGAGCATTTTGCTTTGTAGAACTTCCAGCAAGCTATTTCAGGTATTCGTTGCTGCAGGAGGGAGAAAAGCTCAAGAGCGAAGGAGGAACCATTCATACGAGCGTTATTTTCAATTGGGAAAATTCCCTCTTCGCATACAATGTAATCAATTCCAAGAATTCCGCGATATCCTCCTTGTGCCATCGCTTGAACGATCTTTGAGGAACACTCATTGATGTAGTCTGAAACACGTGAAGAGTAGTAGTTCCCGAAGAAGTTACCTGCATGTTTCAGTCCCTGAAAGAGTTGGGCAGAAAGTCCAAGATGCCGAATTTTACCCTGTGAGGAGATAATCCATTGATCATTCGGGGAAGAAACGACATTAAGGAATGGCTCAATGAGGACTTTGCGATCTTGGTTACTCACAATTTGCTCATATAAATCGCGTACATTTGTATTATCGATGGTGTAGAGGGATCGACCAGC
>JBMTVV010000244.1:0-3654 GCA_049451755.1 Bdellovibrionota bacterium | reverse complement strand
TCTTCAAGGAGTGTTTGTGCGCACATGTCGTAGCCCATGTGGTATGGAAGGGGGAGGTGATGTGAGGTCGGAATAAGATCTGATGGGTAGAGAAGAGGAGCGTCTCCACCACGAATCTCTATATATTGTAATCCCTTCGTATGACCATCAGATTGATGCACCCAGATGTCTGGTAGTATCTCACATGTGCCCTGTACGAGATTGAGTTTGCCCTGCTTCAATTGGGCTATGTGCTCGGGAAGGTAGCTAGCACGCTCCCGAATATTCGGAGCTACCGCTGTCTCATAGTTGTCTTGCTGTAACCAGATCGTGGCCTGTGGGTAGGTGGGTTGTAAGACTCCATCCGCATCATAGTAAGTAAGACCTCCTGCATGATCAAAGTGGAGGTGAGTAATGATGAGATCCGTAATTTCCTCCGAGTGAAATGCAGGTGTTTGCTCAACAGTTGGAGTAAAATTAAAAATTGCTTGTTCTTTCTCTGACCACTTATTTCCGCACCCGACATCCACTAAGGCGCAGATTCCTTCACCACGAATAAGAAGCGATCGGGTGGCGAGAGTGATTCGGTGTTTCACGTCAGGATGAGCCTTCCTTTCCCAAAGGGGGCGAGGAACCGATCCAAACATTGCCCCTCCGTCGAGCGAAAGGAATCCATGATTCACCATGGAGATCTCGTACCTATTCGTCTTCATCACGCATGTCTTCATCAGGCATTATCCTCATTGAGTCGGTAGAAGCGCCGGGCATTCTCCGTCGTAACTCGCGCAATCATCTCCAAAGACTCATTGCGTAGGTATGATAAGCGCTCCGCTGTGTGACGGACATAGGCACTTTCACACCGCTTCCCACGGAATGGAACGGGGGCAAGGTATGGAGCATCAGTCTCAAGCATAATCTGCTCAAGGGGAATCTCCCGTGCTGCTTCATGGATATTCACCGCTTTGGGGAAAGTAAGGATCCCTGGAAATGAGACGAGGAAATTCATCTCTCTCAGCTGCTCCGCAAATACGGCGTCTTCAGCATAGCAGTGAAATACCCCACCAACCTTATCTGCTTCCATCTCTTGGAGAATTGAAAGACATTCCCCTCCTGCCTCTCGCTAGTGAATGATGAGCGGGAGATTTCGCTCATGTGCTAGCTCTATCTGGAGTCGAAACCAGCGGATCTGATCGTCTTTCGGACTCCACTCTTTGAAAAAGTCGAGCCCAGTTTCTCCAATGGCGCGAACTTTTGGATGATTGGCAAGCTCTCGGAGTCGTATAACATCGGAAGGAAGCTGCGCATCATGTGGATGGATACCCACTGAGCACCATATGTTCTTGTAGCTATCTGTAAGCTTGAGAGAACGCTCTGCCCCAAGGAACCCATCGGTAGCTCCAATATTTATAATAGTTGAGACTCCAGCCTCCTCTGCTCGTTGAACGACTTGTTCAATGTCACTGGAAAAATCATCACCATCTAGGTGCGCATGTGTATCGATAAGCTCAAGAGCGGGTGTATTCATAGGGATTATGCCGGGATCAGGTCACTTAGCGACCTATTATTTTCAACGATGAATTGATCTTGTGAGCATTCCGCTAAGCGAATAAAGAGATTTTGCAGCAGATAGAGAGGAGCAAAGTTTCGTTTCGTGAGGTAGTATTCAAACTCTCCTAGTTCATAAAGAAAGTTTGCCCAGTGAAGCTCTTGGGTGTGCAGCATCTCCTTGCGAGCAAGCAAATGCAAATAGGTGATATTCTCTTTGAAACTGTCTTTTTGTTGCGAAAGTTCATTTCCAAGTTTTAGAGCTGCTGCAACGTTTCCATGGGCAATTTCCTTGAGCTGACTATTGAGGGTCTTAAGATGTGTATGCTCTCCCTGTATGAGTCGGTAGGACGCTACAGATCCGGCAGCAAGTTCAATGAGAGATTCTTGTATATCAATACCTTCTCTCTTGAGTATGTCAGCAAGCTCTGATTCCTTGAGCTGATGAAAGCCCCAGCGTTGAGCTCGTGAGTGAATTGTTCGAAGCATGAGGTGTGGCTTGTCGGTAAGGAGTACGAAAAACGTTCCAGGCCGGGGTTCTTCTAGCGATTTTAGAAGAGCATTTGCCGCTGCGCCCTGTAGTAAATGAGCATCATCAAAGATCAGGAACCGATAAGAACCACCGAATGGCCGAAGTCTGAGAGAGCTGAGTAGATCTCGAACGGACTCTGTAGAGGCAGCTGAGCGATCTCCGCATGAGACTCGAATAAGATCTGGTAGGTTTCCAGCACTCGCGAGCTTACAATGATGACAGTTTCCGCATCCTCCGAAAGGTGGAGTGGTCTCTGCTTCGCCTGACTCATGGGCGAGGCACATAAAGGTTGTTGCGAGTGCTTCTGCGACGAGTTGTTTGCCGATTCCACTCGGACCAGTAAAGAGTAGTGTGTGATGAATGCTATTTGCACAGATTGCGCGGTAGAGCCCGGCGATGGCGGCCTCATGGCCGATGATGCGAGTTGATCGCCCCTGAGAGGTTGATGTCGGTGCTGTCGATGTATTCATCGTTTAAGCTTTCAATACTCGTGAGTGTTTTTGCACCTTAACGGTAACGTATTCCGAGGTGTACGAGAAGGTTCTTCGTTTGAAACAGACTTTTTCGTGGCTTTTTATCCCTGGGCTTGTAGCACGCGCTCAATGAGCGTTTGCGCCTCTAGCAAAATCTCGTCCGCTGGCCTTGTTGCGTCGAGCACCGCAAACGGCTCTGGTAGTTGCTCCGCAAGTTCTAGAAACCCTTGCCGTAAACGTTGATGGAAGGCGATCTCTTCGTCTTCAAATCGGTCTTCTTCATCTTTCCCAGCGTTTCTTAGTAAGCCCTCCTCTGGGGAAAGATCAAGAAGTAAAACGAGGTCTGGTTTGAGCCCCTGCGTTGCGATTTCACTGAGCGTTAGGAGTGGTGTAATCGGTAAGCCATGCCCATAGCCTTGAAATGCGACAGTTGAGTAGTAGTAACGGTCGAGAAGGACAATATTCCCCGCGGCAATCTCGGGTCGAATGAGTGTGTGTACATGTTCAGCTCTATCTGCTGAAAATAAAAGAGCCTCAGTCAGTGGGGTGATCGGATCTCCGCTCCGTTCGAGTAGTAGCTTACGAAGAGATTGCCCAAGAGGAGTTCCTCCTGGCTCAAAGGAGGTGACGACTTCCCGATCGCGCTGAAAGTGTTCTTTTAGCCCTCTTTGTAGAGTAGACTTCCCAGCTCCATTTACCCCTTCAAGTACGATGAATCCTTGAGAAGTAGTCGGCTGAAAGTTTTCGATAGATATGATCAAGGGAGGAGCTCCTAGAAGCGGTATTATTCCAGGAAAAGTTTTAGTCCATACTCAATCTGCTTCGCAGTATATGGCTTCGTGATGTAGTAGTCGGCACCGTGTTGATAGCCTTCGAGGATCTCATCGTCTTCGTCTTTTGCTGTTACCATGAGTACGGGAGTGTCATGGAACGCTTCGAGCTTTTTGAGTTCTTGAAGTAGTTCATAGCCATTCATAAGTGGCATCATGATGTCGAGGAGTGCCACGTCAACATGCTCGCCGGTGATGCCTGCTAAGGTATCTGGGCCTGAAGCGAACGCGAGTGTCTCATATCCGAGTGCCTCCAAGATTGCACAGAGTGCCTCTCTACCGTCGTTATCATCTT
>JBMTVV010000243.1:0-3670 GCA_049451755.1 Bdellovibrionota bacterium | reverse complement strand
CTTGGAATGGATATAACTTCGAGGATTCGGTTCTTATCAGTGAGAATCTCGTTAAGCGCGATGTATTCTCTTCGGTTCACATCGAAGAGTTTGAGTGTATCGCACGAGATACGAAGCTTGGTAAGGAAGAGATAACCCGAGATATTCCAAACGTTGGAGAAGAGGCGCTCAGAAATCTTGACGAATCCGGTATCATCCGAATTGGGGCTGAGGTTTCGCCAGGAGATATCCTTGTTGGAAAAATCACGCCAAAGAGTGAAACTCAACTAAGTCCAGAAGAGAAGCTTCTCCGAGCGATATTCGGTGAAAAAGCTGGAGAGGTTCGAGATAGTAGCTTGAAGCTCCCTCCGGGTGTTGAGGGTACCATAATTTCGGCGCAAGTGTTTTCGCGAAAGGGTACCGATAAAGACGAGAGAACGATTGAGCTTGAGAATCGCGATATCGCTCGTCTTGAGCAGGACCAGCGAGATGAGATCAATATTCTTCGTGATGCCGCGTTGAGGGGGATTATCGAGGCGTTGGCCGGAAAGACAACCACTGCTCGGTTAGTAGATGATAAGCGAACCGAACTTGTTGGAAAGGGTGTTGTCCTTTCAGACGAAGTCTTGCGAGCAGTTCCATTTGAATATCTTAGGGATATTCAAGTAGGAGATGAGGCGCTACAAGAACAGCTCAACAAGGTGGTAATGAACACCGGCCAGTTGATAAACAACAAGCGAGCATATCTCAATGAGAAGATAAAGCGTTTGAAGGAGGGAGATGAGCTCGCTCCTGGTGTAATCAAGATGGTCAAAGTCTTCGTTGCTAGTAAACGTAAGATTCAGGTAGGAGACAAGGTTGCGGGAAGACACGGAAACAAAGGTGTGCTTTCACGAGTGCTTCCTCAGGAAGACATGCCGTATTTGGCGGATGGAACTCCTGTCGACATGGTCTTAAACCCACTAGGCGTACCGTCTCGTATGAACGTAGGGCAAATTCTGGAGACCCACTTAGGATGGGCTTCCTATCTGCTCGGACCAAGAATTGGACAACTTGTTGATTCAATTATCGACCCTCTTACGGGAGTAGCTCGTGCGGAAGCGACTCCGGAGTTGAAGAAGGAAACGATCGCAGAGATTCGAAATGTATTGTTGATGGCTTACAAAGACAGCGATCACGCTAAGTTCGTACAATCTCTATCCGATGACGATCTGATTCAACTTGCGATTCGTCAGATGCCGGGGATTCGTTTTGCGACACCGGTCTTTGATGCTGCCAAGGAATCTGAGATCAAGGATCTCCTTCGATTCGTTGGGGCTCCAGAGGATGCAAAAATACAACTATATGACGGTCGTACTGGAGAGGCTTTCTCCGAGAGAGCTACGGTAGGTGTGATGTACATGCTGAAGTTGGATCACTTGGTGGACGACAAGATTCACGCTCGGTCAATAGGCCCATACTCGCTTGTTACACAACAGCCACTGGGTGGTAAGGCGCAGTTTGGAGGTCAGAGACTCGGAGAGATGGAGGTCTGGGCCCTAGAGGCATACGGTGCTGCGTATACTCTTCAGGAGTTCTTAACGGTGAAATCCGACGATGTCGCCGGAAGAACGAGGATGTACGAATCCATCGTGAAGGGAGAACACGTTCTTGAGCCAGGGCTTCCTGAATCATTCAATGTGATGATGCAGGAGTTGAAGTCTCTCTGCCTCGACGTTGAGCTCGTTGAAGAAAACGAGGGAGTCGTCGAAGTCGAAAACCCTTCAACTGAGGAGGATGCCCAAACACTCGCTGCCGTCTAATATGGCGGCAGCGCCTTACACAAGTTTCAAAATTGAGGGATACACATGGACGATTTATTTAATTTGTTTGAACGACCAAAAAACCCAATCAAGTTCAATGCACTCAAGATAGCTCTTGCTAGTCCAGAGAAGATCAGAGGTTGGTCTTTTGGGGAGGTCACCAAGCCTGAAACGATCAATTACCGCACGCTAAAGCCTGAGCGAGATGGCTTGTTTTGTGCCAAAATTTTCGGTCCTGTGAAAGACTATGAGTGTATTTGTGGAAAGTACAAGCGCCTTCGTCACCGTGGGGTGGTATGCGAGAAGTGCGGTGTAGAAGTTATCCAATCCAAGGTGCGTCGTGAGCGAATGGGGCACATTGATTTAGCTTGTCCCGTTGCGCACATTTGGTTTTTGAAGAGTTTGCCGAGCCGTATCGGTAACATTCTGGATCTCACCCTTCGAGACCTTGAAAAGGTTCTGTATTTCGAGAGTTATGTAGTCACCGATCCAGGTACAACTACACTCAAGATGGGAGAGTTGCTCACCGAACGTGAGTATCGCACTGCTCGTGAAGAATTTGGAGCCTCCTTCGATGCTGGAATGGGTGCCGAGGCGGTGCTTTTGCTCCTTCAGGCAATTGATGTTGACCCGCTCTGTGCTGAGTTGCGCGATGAGATGAGAGAAGTCACTTCGGAAGCCAAAAAGAAGAAGCTCGCGAAGAGGTTAAAAGTTTTGAATTCATTCCAGGTCAGCGGCAATCGTCCTGAGTGGATGATCCTGAGTGTCGTGCCCGTAATTCCACCGGATCTACGGCCGTTGGTTCCCCTCGATGGAGGACGTTTTGCAACGAGCGATCTAAACGATCTGTATCGACGCGTGATAAATCGCAACAATCGTCTTAAGAGACTGTTAGAGCTTAATGCTCCCGACATCATCATAAGAAATGAGAAGCGGATGCTTCAGGAATCAGTCGATGCATTGTTCGATAATGGTCGTCGTGGTCGTACTATCACTGGGCCTAACAAAAGACCACTTAAATCTTTGAGCGATATGCTGAAAGGAAAAGGGGGACGATTCCGTCAGAATCTGCTTGGAAAACGTGTTGATTATTCGGGGCGTTCCGTAATCGTGGTTGGTCCTGAGTTGCGATTGCACCAGTGTGGACTACCGAAAAAGATGGCGTTGGAGTTGTTCAAGCCATTTATCTACAACAAGCTCGAAGAGCGTGGATACGTCACCACCATCAAGAGCGCCAAGAAGATGGTTGAAAATGAGAAATCTGTAGTGTGGGATATCCTCGATGAGGTTATTCGAGAACACCCAGTACTTCTGAATCGAGCGCCAACGCTTCACAGACTGGGCATACAAGCGTTTGAGCCTATTTTGATAGAAGGAAAAGCTATCCAGCTACATCCACTAGTGTGTACTGCGTTTAACGCGGATTTTGACGGCGATCAGATGGCAGTGCACGTGCCGTTGTCTATTGAGGCGCAAGTTGAATCGCGTGTGTTGATGATGTCAACCAACAACATATTGAGCCCAGCCAACGGTAAGCCAATTATCGTTCCCTCACAGGATATCGTTCTAGGTCTGTACTACATGACTCGTGAGCGTCCGTTTGTAGCCGGAGAAAACAAGGCTTACTCCAGCTCAGATGAGGTCTGGTTAGCTTGGCAATCGGGTGAAACGCACATTCAGGCAAAAATTAAGTGTCGTATAGATGGCAAGCTTGAAAACTCAACCGTTGGACGAGTACTGCTTTACCATCTCTGCCCGCGGGTCTTGCCGTTTGCTCACTTCAACAAGGTGATGAAGAAGAAGGAGATTTCACAACTTATCGATGAATGTTTCCGAGTAGCGGGCAACAAGGCGACAGTGCTCCTTGCTGATAAGCTAAAGGACAACGG
>JBMTVV010000242.1:0-3672 GCA_049451755.1 Bdellovibrionota bacterium | reverse complement strand
TGACTGGTACGACTTAAGCCTCTTTTCGGACGTAGAGCACTTTTTTAATCTTCGCTACAAGGCGACCGTCACCATCTCGAACCTCGATGTGAAATGTCGGAAAGTATTTCTCGCCATGAGCTGTGTGCTCACGAATCTCACTTACTTCTTGCTCCGTAATCTCCATCGTTGCGTATACCGTGCCTCGTCCAGGAGAGACGTACTCAATCTCAGCACTCTTGTCCCATATCACGTATCCCTCCCCAAGATTTCGCATGAGCATGAGGGCATAATGAGGATCGACCATAGAGTAAAGGCTTCCACCGAACTGTGCACCGTTAGCGTTTCTATTGTACCAACGGAGTTTCATCGAAACTCGAACTTCCTTCCAGTCGTCACGTATTGAGTCTACCCGTATGGCTGCACCTAAGTTGGGGCCGTACAGGTTGAGCAGTCGTCGTATCGCGCTGACTGATAAACGATGCATTGCGAATTGTCTCATGAGTATCTCTCGTGTTCGGTGAGAAGGAGCCGAAGGGTAATTATTTCAGGCGTATTATTTTATGCAGAGCCACGAATAGAATGAGTATCCCTGTAACACCGGTAAGACCGTATGAAAACCGACATCTTTGAGTTGTTTGATGTTCTCGTTGCTTTCAATCGGGCACATGACTCCGGTGAGACTTTCGCGCTTTCTTGCTACCTCAGACTCCGTGTATCCATTCTGACGCTTGAAGTCCTCATGCAGCTCTTTTATGAGCTGTGCGTCAGCTGCCGGTAGGCTCGGGAGAGTTTTTTCGGAAATAAGGAATGCTCCGCCAGGTATGAGTGCTGAGAAAATCCTCTCGAGCATCGGTATTCGCTCGGCTTGGGCGAGAAATTGCAAGGTGTAGTTTGATGTCATGAAGCAGCTCTCTTTGAAGGGCACATCTTGCAGCGTGCCTTGCGCGAGGTGAATCTGTGGGCGTACTCCGAGTTGTGAGAGCTTTTGTTCTGCTTGCTCCAGCATTGCTTGAGAGTTGTCGATTCCGTGTATCTCTGAGCACTGAGGGAGCCTCTTGGCAATTAAGGCAAGCGAAGTCCCAGTTGAACATCCCAAGTCATAGATCGCTTTTCCTGCCGTGTAGAACTTTACCGCACAACTCGCTACGAGGAGTTGCAAGTCGAGGTAGCCCGGTACTGAGCGGGAAATCATATCATCGAATACGAGAGCAACCTGTTCACCAAAAGCAAATGCAGCTGCTTCTTGTGTTGTATATATCCGGTCTCTTCTCGCAGTGTGAAGGAGTGCCGGTATTTCTTCCTGTTTTTCCAACGAATTTTCTTCCATATGCCTTTCATCGCTCTTTCATTCGGCCACAGCCTTCATTAGGCTATCAGAAGAGAATACCTTGAACAAAGGCACCCCAAGGAGTCTACCCGTGTACGATTATCCAGACGAGTTACGAGCGCTCCTGCCGTGGGAGGAGATTGAGGCTCTTCGTCGTGTCCAGGCGGCTGAATTCATAGAGATTCGTCACTGGGACCACTACCGGACCCTTCTTGCAGACTTCCCATTTCCACCAAGTGAAGAGGTGAAAATAGTCGATGGAGAAGTGTTCTCGGTGCGTGGCTCTGAGCAGTACGAGGAACGCCATAGAGAGCAGATCCAGGCACTTCTGAAAGCACTCATTCCCTGGCGCAAAGGACCATTTTGCTTTTTTAGTGAAGAGATTGATGCGGAGTGGCGTTCTGACTGGAAGTGGAAGCGCATAGAGCCACATTTGCCAGAACTATGGGGGCGTCGCATCGGAGATATCGGGTGCAACAATGGCTACTATATGTTGCGGATGCTTCGATATGACCCAAAGGTGCTCATCGGATGTGATCCGAGTGGACGATGTTTCTACCAGTTTGATCTCTTTAGGCGGTGTATTCGAGATCCTCGGTTGCTCTTTGAGCTCTTCGGGATAGAGCATATGCACCTGTTTCCAAATTTCTTTGATGTCCTCTTTTGTCTTGGCGTCCTCTATCATCGACGAGACCCCTTTACCTCGTGTCGAATGTTATTTGAAGCGCTTCGTCCAAATGGAACTCTCTTCATGGAGAGCTTGGTGTATCCTGGAGAAGAGCCTGTTGCCTTCTCTCCTCCTGACCGGTACGCAAAGATGAGGAACGTATGGTTCATTCCCACGGTCTCGTGTCTGGAGAACTGGTTGCGTAAAGCGGGATTTTCCGACATCGAATTAATCGACTACTCTCTTACCACCGTACAAGAGCAGAGAAAAACACACTACGCTCCATACGATAGCCTAGAAGACTTTCTCGATCCGAATGATTACAGCAAGACGTGTGAGGGGCATCCCGCACCACAACGGGCGATTCTCAAGGCAACACGCCTCCAGTAAGACACCTTCTTCCCGCACTTCTTTCATAGGGCGCATAGTGTAGAGCGCTTAAGAGAGTCTAGCTATTTCAATCAGTTAGTTGGGCAAGTCGCCATTAAAGTTTTTTCATAGGAAGCCCGATACCTTTAGTAACAGGAATATATTGCTCACTGTAGGCCCACTTTTTGGGTGAAGACTCTTAGTCCGTGTAGCTGAAAAGGTAGCGCTCTTATGAACAGAAAAACTATTCTCCTCGTTGAAGACGCAGACACGCTTCGAGAGGTACTCGTACAGATTCTCGAAGAGGATGGATTCGATGTCGTTGCGGTAGAATCAGTAAAAAAAGCGAGAGAGCAATTTCGTCACTCACGCTTCGACTGTGTACTGTCAGATTTTAAATTGCCAGATGAAAATGGAATAGACCTGCTCCGAACTATTCGCGAGATTGATCGTGATACACCCTTTCTCATTATGACGGCATACGGAACGATTGAAATCGCTATTGAAGCGATGCAGCTGGGCGCAAATGACTTTATCCTCAAGCCGTTTCATCCAGAGAGCTTACAAGAAAAACTGCATCAGGTTATCGCGCACCGACAGATCGTGAGCAGAGCTTCTGGTAGTCGCCCTAAGAGTCAGAAAAGATTTGCAACGCATAATCAACGAACTCAAGACGTACTTACACAGGCAGAGAAAGCTGCCCGAGTTGATACGACGGTGTTATTGCTTGGAGAGAGCGGTACCGGAAAAGAGCTTATAGCGCGAGCTGTTCACAACTGGAGCCCTCGTAGTGAGAAGCCCTTCATAGCAATTAACTGTGATGCAATGCCGGCAGAGCTCCTTGAGAGTGAGTTCTTTGGTCATGAGGCTGGTGCATTCACGGGTGCTACTCAGACTCGGGTGGGCGTGTTAGAGCTCGCTTCAGAGGGAACCCTCTTTCTCGATGAGGTTGGTGAGATGCCTCCACAGTTACAGGTAAAGTTGTTACGTGCGCTTCAAGAGCGAGAAATTAAGCGGGTCGGCGGCAATAAGACGATCCGGATTAATCCGCGAATAGTAGCAGCTACCAATGTAAACATTGAAGATGCCCTACGAGAAGGAAGGCTACGAGAAGATTTCTACTATCGCCTTGCAGTTATATCGTTACAGATTCCACCGCTTCGGGAGCGTCCGGAAGATATTCTGCCACTCGTGGATTACTGCCGTGAGTTCTTCACGAATCGTGCTGGACGAGATACTATTCAGCTTTCTGAAGATGCTGCTACTCTCCTTCGCTCCTACCCATGGCCGGGAAATGTTCGAGAGCTTGAGAATGTTATGGAGCGAC
>JBMTVV010000241.1:0-3684 GCA_049451755.1 Bdellovibrionota bacterium | reverse complement strand
TGCAAGACTTCCCAATAGCAAAGCCCACGCACCCCCCGGTAGATGTAGTGGCAACCGCACTTTCGCAAAGTAGGTCGTAAGAATGACTCCGAGTGGTAAAATGGCAACGAGCGGATTCGCGAAGGTCTTCACGGCGAAATCAATTGCGATAAAGCTAATAGCAATTCCTGCCAGTGTTGATAGAAGAGCAGCCCGCGGAGTGTGACGACGTACCGTCTCTGCTATAAGAGAACCAGCCAGCTCAATAATTCCTGAAATGAAGCAGGCTGCAAGCCCAATTTGCCACGCCAAGTGAGCGGCTGCGTCCACCTCCATCCCTCCCTGTATAGCTGAGAGCTTTACGGGAAGCATCACAAAAAAAACATAGGCAAAGAGCGAAACCGTATTGATACCGTATGGTAGAGCTGTGACATCTTGGCGTCCAGTTCGTTCCGATAACCGTTGAGCCTGCCACGCATAGAAGAGATTCCCGATAATAATAGAAAGCGCTGCTCCGGGTAGTATCGTTGCCAATACACGTTCTACTGAAAATCCTAGCACGGTAGTACAGAGTCCCAAGATAAGAATAAATTGGATGAGGTTATCGATTGCTAATCCAAAAAAGCCATCAATATCTCCTGCTACAAACCATGGCTGGGCACGACCTGTTCTCTTCTGACTCTGCATACACGAATGATCTCTCTGTTTGTAAAGCACCTAACCTCTCAAGATGACATGTAATCCCTCACATGCCATTCGCTTGCTTTCAGTAAGCCTACTTCTCTAAATACTGTAGACCCTCAAGAGTTACACTCTCAATAGTGAGAGTGTACAGTATTTGATTTCGTATTAGACGCCATTCCCCCGACCTTGTGACTCTTCTCGCTATACGTGTAACCTTTTCCAATTTCCACCGTCTGGTACAGTAGATTGAACTTCAAATTGATAGTCAGCATGACAGAATCGCTCACTCTCTCCCCATACGGCCTCTACTCACCTGCAGGAGACTTTTTCATCGACCCGAGTCGTCCGCGAGGAGTGGCCTTTATCACTCATGCACACGCCGATCATGCACGCAGTGGAGCCTCTTGCTACTATGCCCACAAAGACTCAACTCCATTTCTACAACACCGACTCGGTAGCAGTGCTACTATCGTTCCTCTTGAATATGGAGAGACCGTTGTACGAAACGGTGTCACTGTCTCTCTTCATCCTGCTGGACACATCCTTGGCTCCTCACAGGTGCGTGTTGAATACCAAGGACACGTTACCGTAGTCACAGGTGATTATAAGCTCACACCAGATAGTACCTGCGCTCCCTTTGAGCACATCTCATGCGATCACTTCATCACAGAAGCAACGTTTGCTCTGCCTATCTATCACTGGCAAGCAGATGAGCTCATCTTTGAACAGATACGACAGTGGTGGCGAGAAAACCGTCTGAATGGGAAGACCTCGATTCTCTATGCATACGCACTCGGAAAAGCACAACGAATCCTCGCTGGCCTCATCGGAGAAGAAGCACCTATTGGACTTCACGGCGCTATCCTTCCATACCTTTCAGGATATCGACAAGCTGGGGTGCACTTCCCAGAGATCATAAAAGCAAATAGTGAAAATACATCACTTCTCAAGGGTGAAGGGCTCATTATCGCTCCACCATCAGCATGCGATTCTCCGTGGACAAGAAAGTTTGCTCCTTACTCTCAAGGCTTTGCCTCGGGATGGATGCAGATTCGTGGAAAAAAACGCCAACGACGAGGAGTAGAGCACGGCTTTGTCCTCTCAGACCATGCCGATTGGCAAGGACTCCTTACTGCCATTCATGCCTCACAAGCACATACCGTCTCTACGATGCACGGAGAAGCCAGTGCCCTTATCCGCTATCTTACTGAATTAGGAATCGATGCATGTCCGTTAACAGAGCGGTTTCAGACCTCTATGGCGAAAGAGGGGTAACGCTCGATGAAGCTGTTTGCAACTCTCTTCTATGCCCTCGATAGAACCTCAAAAACTAAGGAAAAGCTCACGCTCCTGAAACGATACTTCGTCTCAGTATCGGCACAAGATGGCACCTGGGCACTTTTCTTTTTACTCGGAGGAAAAGCCCCGAGACTCTTTACCACTACAGAACTTCGCTCGATTATCTCTCGTCGAACCAATCTCCCTCTCTGGCTCGTTGAGGACTCATACGACACCGTAGGTGACCTCGCTGAAACACTCGCTCTCCTTACCACCTCAACGAAAACCTCGCTGACACCACCATCTCCGCTTCAACTCCACCTACTCGTACATCGATTAGAGGCGCTAGCAAACGTAGAGGCAGAAGATGAACGAGAAGCGCTCTTGTGGCAACTTATTGAGAGCACTCCGCATGCGCATAGACTCATTCTTTTTAAACTCATGATCGGCGGGCTTCGTATCGGTGTCTCAAAAGGACTCGTCACTCAAGCACTTTCAGAGTTGTATGAGATTGATCTTGCAGAGATGGCGCACCGACTTGTTGGTGAATGGTCTCCTACGGAAGAACAGTTCCGAACTCTCAGACAAAAAGAATCCTCAGGTGAATCGTTGGGAAATCCATACCCCTTCCTCCTTGCTTCGCCGCTTGATGCGACTCAAGAAGAAGCAATCACAGAGACTCTCTCTCAGTGGCATATAGAGTGGAAGTGGGATGGTATTCGGAGTCAGATTCTTAAACGCTCAGGTCGGGTTATTATCTGGTCGCGGGGGGAAGAGGTGATTACGGAAACCTTTCCAGAGCTCGTCTCTGCTATCGAAGCCCTTGAGCACGATAATATCGTTCTTGATGGAGAAATTGTTGTATGGGGTGAGCACTCTCCTCTTCCATTCGGAGAGCTCCAGAAAAGGCTCAATCGAAAGATGGTATCAGCACGTCTGTTACAGTCTCTCCCAGCTCGATTCATCGCCTATGATATTCTTGAACAACAGGGGAAGGATATCAGAGGTGACTCTCTTGCGACTCGTCGTGAACACCTTGAACGCTTATTTCAAGAAAACAAGGATACACCCCTTCTTCTCTCGCCCCTCCTTCCCGTAACAACGCCTGAGGAATTGGTGGCACTTCGGAATGAAGCTCGAACGAAACACGCAGAGGGGCTCATGTTAAAACATCATGGCTCTTCCTACGGTACAGGTCGACGGGGTAGCCAGTGGTGGAAGTGGAAGGTAGACCCGCTTACCCTTGATGTCGTACTCCTCTATGCCCAAAAAGGACATGGACGGAGAGCAGACCTCTTTTCAAGCTATACGTTCGGAGTCTGGAAGGAGAGCGAGCTTGTTACCATTACAAAGGCGTACTCTGGACTCACAAATCAAGAGATTCGGGAAGTCGATACATTCATCCGAAAAAACACTACAGAACGTTTTGGCCCTGTACATGCCGTTCCGCCAACACTCGTATTTGAGATTGCCTTTGATAGTATTCAACAATCAAAACGGCATAAAGCGGGTGTTGCGCTCCGGTTCCCAAGAATTCTCCGCATTCGACGGGATAAACAAGCAGCTGAAGCTGATACGATAGAATCTGTAGCGAAGCTCTTAGCGTTCTCTCAATAGGCGAGTGAATCCTACGAGAAGGCATTCTCGACAACAATATCTTCCAATGGAAGTTGTCCCGGCTTTGGCCATGCTGGCTTCACCGCTTTTCCAACCGTCAGCATCATCCCAATCGCATAGTCTGCT
>JBMTVV010000240.1:0-3731 GCA_049451755.1 Bdellovibrionota bacterium | reverse complement strand
CCGGTGCTGGCTCTGGAGTTGGTTCCGGTGATGGCTCTGGTGCTGGCTCTGGAGTTGGATTCGCTAATTCGTCGCAAAGCTCAGGATTTTGTCTTCTAAATCGTCTTCGTTCGCACCGTTTTAGTAGTCGACGTTCCTCCTGCGTGTATGTGCTCCGCAAAAAGCGTCCGAGAGGCGTTTTTCGTTCAGCAAGTTGAATCAGTATTTTGCGTCTAACAGATATGCGTTTACCAGATAGCCGTCGCTCTAGTCGTTTGAATAGCGCTTGACTTGAAAGCTGCTGCCTTACTTCTAGCTTCGGTATCAATTCTGCTCTTGCAATACTATCTGCAAACACGCTTGGTATAAGCAGAAATAGCATTCCAAAAAGCAGCAAAAGCTTATTGTGTGAATACATATGTTTAGTCTCCCCTTTTTCATTTGGAAATACCGTACGGGAATACATCCCTGACCGGCCCGTATCGAATGTTGAGCAAGAGCCATTCCACTTTGAGAAAGCGGGGATAAAGCTCTCGAGATGTCTGCAGCGGAATCAGATTGAGGGATGTGAGATTTAGAAAACGTCTCTCGTTACGGAAAATGTACAGGAGAACACTTGTGTCTGAGCAAATTTGTACATGACGTACTTCTCATGGTTCGGTGAGAGGGAAGCCATCGTGATCTCAAGGACGTATTTCCTCTTTGTATGAGCGATCGCATGAGTTCAGATCCTCTGCAGCAAGTTGCGAATGACTCTACTCATAATGAAAAGCGGTATGTTTGGACAATCTGGCGCGTATGCTGACTTTCGCCGGAATTATTTTTTTAGGGATATTTGCCTTTGGTCTACTTTTCGTAACCGGAGTTGGTCCAATGTTCGTCTTGGGTTTGCCGCAACTTATTGCGCGAGTTCGCAAAAGCTATGGGCGAATGAGTGTTCCTTACGTTGAGAAAAATTCGAGACAGCCACTGGCTCTCTCAATACTCATTCCTGTGTTTCAAGCTCCGAGTGAGCTTGAAAAGACCCTACGAAGTATAGAAGAGGCACGGAGGTTCCCTGAAAGAGCTGGTTTGGATTCAATTGAGATCTGCATCGGAATTGATGGTGACTGTTCTGAGTGTGAAGAAGTTGCAGAGTCTCATACGGTCAATATATTTCGTACTCATGAAAATCAGGGTAAGTGGCGTACCCTAAAGCGGCTCGTAGAGTGTTCAGGACCATCACAATGGATAGCATTTGTTGATGCTGGGGTAGAGTGGAGTGAGGATCTGCTCGTGAACTGCGCTCAGTCATTCCATCAACAAGATATTATGGGCATTGCTCCGACCTACCGCATAAAAAATGCCGGTCGAATGAGCAGGCTCTTCTGGTGGATAGAGAGTTTTATAAAGCGTGCAGAGAATTTTGTTGGTGGGCCTATCTCCGTGCATGGCGCAACAGTGCTCTATCGGCGGAGCGAGCTTGTAACTGCCCTACATGAGCTAGGGGGCGTGTCGTGGATAAACGATGACGTTGTTATTCCCCTTGTAATGAGAACGATGTTTCCAGAGAAGAAAATTATCTACCAGGGAACCATGGGAGTTCATGATATCGTGCAACAGGAAGGCAGTGATAGTGGTAGGCGACGCTTACGACTTGCTCTTGGAAACTGCCAGTGGATTAAATGGCTTTATCCGCAAATTTGGCAACGTAATCGTTCAATCGCCATTCTTGCCCTGAGACGGATAGCACGAGTTGTTTGGGCCTGGTGGTTGCTGTTTCTCTCCCTCGGGATATCGCTATCCGTTCTTCAGGGTGGCTCTGAGCCGAATCATTATCTCATTCCCTTATTGTCCGTTTTATCTCTGCCAGGTGTTGTTTTATTGAGGAGGCTTCTTCCAGGAGTCCCGTTTATTCGGACGATAAGTTCAGCAGTTGAAGGATCACTCAAGAGTCCACTCTATCTCATTACTTTGAAACAAAAACGAAGGATTCTATGGAACTAAAATATAGTATTCTCGGCTTCTTGAAGTTGCTCCATGCAGACCGTCTCCTTACAGCACTCACGATAGCTTTGGGATGGGGAATGTATCTTACGTATTTCGGAAGAAATGGGTCTTCGTACGGTATTTTGGAGTACTCCTTTTGCCTGAGCAGTATCCTTATTGTACTCATCGCAACTCGTCAGAGCAAAAAAAACCAGGGACTTACGTATTGGCCGCGAGTTTCGGCGCTGACGAGAGAGCTGCTTGTTATTGCTGTCATCTGTGGACTAGCTTTTTTCCTTTTTGAGGAAATCCAACCCCAACAGCAAGCATTCCCAATTAAAAATAAAACAGGATCAATCCTCTTGGCGGCTCTTTCTCTGAGTTTTTTTGCTGGAATGATCGAGATAGGTATTGCGTCTCTCCTTGTTGGATTAGGAGGACGGAAACATATTATGTATGATTTGAGTCATTCCGAAGAGAAAGTTTTACAAAATGAGTGTGAGAAGATAAATCCGAGACTTCGGCCTCTATTACATTCCCGTAAATATTCTGCACAAGAGGAATCGCCTTCTACTAGGAATGTAGACCTGTATGTTATTTCTCGTTTCTCTACGAGTGAATTTACCGCTAACACAGATATCATAGCCGCACATCTAAATGGAGTTCCCATAGTTGACTTCTCATCGCTTGCGATTGGGCTTTTAAAGCGTGTTCCAGTACCTGATACTGATCAGTGGGGTTTTCTCATGGACGCGCGACAGCGGACATTCATAGCGAGATGCTATGAGGATGCAAAACGGCTCTGCGAGCCTCTCATTGCGATCATACTTCTGATGATACTGAGTCCAATTCTTCTTTCGCTTGCTGCAGTGGTAAAGTGTATGAGCCCCGGACCAGTCTTTTATCGGCAGAGGCGTCTCGGCTATCTTGGCAAACCATTTTATGTTCTGAAGTTTCGCACGATGTCGACTGATGCTGAGAGGAGCGGGCCTCAATGGGCGGCAAAAAATGATGAGAGAATTACCTCCGTTGGCCGTTACCTGAGGCGATTCCGTCTTGATGAATTACCTCAACTAGTCAATATCGCCCGCGGTGAAATGAGCTTTGTTGGACCCCGTCCCGAGCGCCCCGAGATCTACGACAGACTGGCTCCCATGATACCACTTTTTCGTCATCGGTTACTAGTACGACCTGGTGTGACTGGTTGGGCACAGGTTCTAGCTGGGTACGCAGCCTCCGTAGAAGAGTCTCATCTAAAGTTGGAATATGATCTCTACTATATTCAAAACATGAGCCTATCATTAGATCTACATATCATTGCTTTGACTGTAGTAACGGCAATTGTAGGCGAAGGGAAAAAAGAGCCGTTGAAGGTCTTGCCGTCGTTCGGATCGGTGAGGGAAAGGCATATCTGAGTATCAGAAAATCAGGGAAAGAAATGATTAGCTGCGACACTGTTGAGGAAGCGACTAGCTCGCACTGGCCAATTTCTATTTGCTCCTTTCTGTCGGCTATCGCAAGTCTTCTCATTCCGATTTTACTTGTCAGAGTGTTATCAGCGGAAGAGGTTGGCTTCTATAAGGTTTTCTTTCTCTATATGGCACTATCCCCGGTATTCATCGGCATCACTGGGTTACAGAATGGATTAAGCTACTTCTCGGGTGATGAACTGCGGTGGCGACAATCCTTTCGTCTGATCGGAGTGCTTATTGTCTTCATCGCTGGGCTTATTGGGGTCACGCTTGTTACTGTTCCTTCTCTCCTAGAACCGCTATTCGGCTTTG
>JBMTVV010000239.1:0-3742 GCA_049451755.1 Bdellovibrionota bacterium | reverse complement strand
ACTTGGGAGGGGGGGTACTTGGGAGGGGTGTGGCAACTTTCATCTGCTTGATTCAGTCGATACTGAGTATCTCACGCGCCAGTTTGGTAACTATGAGTTTGACGCCCTCCTTGAAGCAGAAAATCAGGGGACGAAATTTTGATTGGCAGATATTAGGTCGGGGTAGAGGCGGGCGTTTAGGAGTCACGACTCCGCTATTTTAACTGACTCAACTTCATCAGCTAAAAGTCGCGGAGTCGTGACTCACTCTTTATTTCCCTAGTAAGGAAAAGGCGCAGGAGTGTAGTTGTTGTTAAATCCAAGCGCCTCTGGGAAATCAGCTGCTGATGGACGAATTCCAGCGGCAAGCCACTTACCCATTGCAGCAACCGTTGCTCCTATCTGCTGGCCTGTAAAATTACAGTGACCAACGCTGTCTACGTATGTGCCAAACACTTGTGCGGCTCGTCCTTGCGAAGAGAGAAGATCGATATACGCTTCCTGGTTTGCAGGGAGAACGAATCCATCGTCAGTCGTATGCATGAGGAGGACCGGAGCATTATGATTGCCACTGTAGTCAGCGTTGTTTACGAGATACTCTCGAGCATCTGGAACGGCTGGGAATACGGTAGCTTGATTCATTCCAGCAAGTATCTGAGAAGCAGGAAATCCGAGCGACTCGAGTTGAATTCTCGCTAGATCAGGAATCGAATAGGAAGCATTCAGATTCTGTATTGGAGAACCACCTGCTCGATCAATGAGCTCTGATAACGCCTCAGTCGCAAAAAAGAACAAGCTAAAAAGGTCTTTCTTAAACGCATCTGAAGTGATGTTGCTAACAAGTCGAATAAACTCGAGCCCAACTTGTCCTTCTGGTACCTGAGTTTGTCTTAGGATCTCTGGTGCGAAGTCGTTATCAAAGTCAAAATTAGAAGAGATGTTTGTTGGAAATCCAAGACTCTCAGGAAGTCCGTACATAATGTCATACGCGAGTAACACTCCGAGAGCTAAGTCAAAATTTCTCGTAGCACCTGCCCCAACCGAACACAATCCGATGACAGCCTGGTAGAGATCAGGGAAGAGTTCAATGCTCTTGAGAGCGATGTTAGAGCCCATAGATACTCCAAGGAGTACTGTCGCTTGTGGTGTTGCGAATCTCTGCTTGAAATATTCGGTTAAGTTAAGGGTATCAACGATTCCCTCTTCAACAGCCCATCCATTCTTACTAAAGGCAGAGCCAGCTACTGCAAACCCCTGAGCAACAAGGGCATTCTCGAGGGCTTCTCCACCTGGTGCCGCTTCCGCAAGTCGATTCTCTACTTCGTTTTCAGTTCGTGCCCGGTCTCTGTACCCATGCACATGCATCAGGAGGATTCCATTCCACTGGCCGGCGGGTGGAACAGCTATTTTAAACGGTGCTCCATCAATACTTCCAGTGAGGCTGGCGCCATTAGTAAAATCGATTGGAGACCTGTCATCACTGCTCCCCCCACCACAGCCTGTGGCGAAAAGGAAAAGTGAAAGGACAAGGAAAAGATAAGCAAAAGACTTGAACCTGTGTTTTGTCATGGTGGATTTCCCTCTGGTGAAGATTACAGACACATTTCAGCAACTATATCACTATGTACCAAGCCCTCGTGCAATCCAGGAATTGATTTTTGCGATAATTGAAGCAGTACGGCTTTAGAATGCCGTTTTATTAATTTTTCGCGAAAGACGAAGAAATTTGTGCGAGCAGGGAATCTCACTTAGCTCCTAGAGAAAAACTAGTCTAGCCGTCGATGTATTTTCATGGAATTGTATGACGGGGCTCATTCCAAGGTGTGAGCTTTGCGAATCCAAAATTTAGGAGTGTAGCTTATGCGCCTGCTTCCACGGTATTATCACGCTCGCTGTATTGTTTCTGCTTGTGTTTCATCCTTTCTGTGTGTCGCCTCCCTGTCAGTAGTGCCTTCTGCTTCAGCTATCGAACTTGATTTCGGTGACGATAGTGAGCTCGAGGGGAGTTTCGATACTACTCTCTCCCTTGGGACAACGGTCCGAACACAGAGCCGTAGCGAAAGCATTATCGGTCGTCAGAACGGGGGAACCGCTAACTCCGTCAACGGTGATAACGGAAACCTGAACTATGACCAAGGAGATATCACCTCAGTGGTTGGTTCCATGACCAACGAACTCGACCTCTCCTATGGAAGTTCAAGCATGTTCGTCCGAACCTTCGGTTTTTGGGATTGGATGGTGATGACGCAGGGCACTGATAGGACAAATTTGAGTCCATCTGCTGAGCGTTTTGCTGGAGGAGATTTCCGTCTTCTTGATGCGTATGTTACGCAAGACTTTGGAATCGGTGATGAGGGCGCTCTCACTATACGTGCAGGTCAACAGGTGATTAACTGGGGTGAAAGTACTTTCATTCCTAACGGTCTTATTTCTATTAACCCAGTTGACGTGACTCGCCTTCGGACGGCGGGAGCGGAGCTTCGGAACGCACTCATTCCGATGCCGGCTATTGATTTTAACTATAGTGTAGACGAAAACTTGTCCTTCGAAGCGTTCTATCAATTCCGTTTTGATCACACTGATTTAGAGCCAGAAGGTACGTTTTTCTCTACTACAGATATCGTTAGCCCTGGTGGGAATGCGGTACTTCTCGGATTTGGTGCTCCAGGAATTTCGGATAACCCACCACCACTTGGTGCGGGCGTTTCTTCACCGGTTGGAGTTGTTGTCGCAAGAGGGAGAGACCGAGATGCGAGTGACCAAGGTCAGTTTGGTTTAGCAGCTCGCTTCTTCGCTCCTGAATTGAACGATACGGAGTTTGGTCTTTACTGGACACACGTGCACAGTAGAGTTCCTCTCATCGGAGCAGTAACTGGTTCTCTGGCAGGACTTGGTGCAGGAGATTATGCTGCCTCTGCGGAGTACTTTGTTGAGTATCCGGAGGATATTAACACTCTTGGTGCTAGCTTCAACACGCAGGTCGGCTCACAGGGGACTGCAATTCAAGGGGAATTTATTTATCGATTTGATCAGCCACTTCAGAAGGATGATGTTGAGTTGCTCTTCGCAGCGCTAACACCATTGAATCCTGCATTTGGTGCGAATCAGGCTGGATCGTATGGCTTTGATGAGACCATTCAAGGGTATGTCGAGCGAGATATGATACAGGGGCAGGTCACCGTTACTCAGCTTACTGGACCATGGGCTGGAGCTGATCAGTGGGTGCTTCTCGCGGAAGGTGGATTCTCGTATTTCCGGGATTTCCCAGATAGAGATGAGTTGAGGATCGAAGGTCCAGGAACATATACCTCAGGAAACCCTTTCTTCACTGTAGCGGGAATACAGCCTGAAACAGAGACTGATGGGTTTGCTGATAAGTTCTCTTGGGGATACCGACTCGTAACTCGAGCTGACTTTAACAATGCAATCGCAGCATGGAACATACGTCCTTCTCTTGCTTTCCAGCACGATAAGGGGACATCGCCTGCGCCGATTACGAACTTTGTCGATGATAGAAAGACGGTCACTGGTACTGTCTCTGCTGATTATCTAAACCGCTATCAAGTTGGAGTTTCTTACACGAACTTCTTTGATGGGGGTCGGTACAATCTGCTTCGTGATAGAGACTTTGTTTCGGTCTTTGGAAGTGTGTTCTTTTAAAGCTCGGTTGAAAGGTATTTATGGGCAAGAGTATAACTCGAGAAAAGAGGAGAGCGAGTATGCGAATCATCGAAGGCGCAGTAACAGTAGCCGGACTTCTATG
>JBMTVV010000238.1:0-3745 GCA_049451755.1 Bdellovibrionota bacterium | reverse complement strand
ACCGGCTGCCGGCTCATCATCATAGTGCATACCCGCATCTTGGTGATTGCGGATGCTTATATCATCACAATCAACACTACCATTCGTTATACGATCATCACAGTAATCACGGATCTTACACAGGGCATACCCGGTACTACTCTTATCATTCGACCACCTCGCATTATTGGCAGCAGGTGGTCCCACCTCACACGGATAGGTAATGCCATCCCCGATTGGTCTGTGTAATTTATCCGGCTCAGGGTGTGCCGGTCCTTCCACTGAGAGTACTTTCGGCATCGTTGGATAGCCAGTGAAAAAGAACCAATCGCCATTACCCCATACCCATGGCCCTCCGATCTCTTCCATCGTCCAGACAAAAGAATCATCAGGAAGTTGACGCGAGCCATTTTGAAGAACAGGAAGTGGAGGGTCGAGAAATGCACTAAACGTTCCTGGAAGATGTATCTTTCCATCCATTCCCGTAAACGTTCCATACTTCACCAACTTCCGAAAACCGGTCATTCCCATAAAGACGTAGGTAGGGAATCGAAAATCTATATTTACATTATGTTTGAAGGGATCTTTCGGATTGTAGAACGAGTGCTCTTCGTACACATTCGTAATAACACGAGGTCCCATATAGCCCACAGATCCCGGATGTGCCTCGTACCCCTCTACTGATGGATAGTGGTAATCCCAAATTTCGTATACGCCATCATTTTCAATCGGCAAGTATGGAGAGTCATATTCACCATTTCCATCGGGCTTGCCAACCATTAAGAAATTCAATCCATCAATTCTTGCCTGTGGAAGTAATCCACCAACGAGGTCAACGGTCAGATACGGCGTTGCTTGCGCTGCAACGCCAGTCAGAATGACAGCGGCTTTCTTGTACGCGAGAAAATTATCTGACATCTGGCTTCTTAGGTCATTGACCATCGGAGGCCTCTGCCCACCGCACCCATTTTCATTTGTAGGAGTGCAGCTCGGTATTGAATTCAGTGGCCACGGCCACTGAGCCCCAAGGTGATAATACGGCAATCGTATTCTCGTTCCGATATCAAAACTGAAGGGAAGAGCGAGGTTTGTCGCATCATCTGGCATCACCATTCCCGTCACGGGGTCAATCACTCCATTAGATCCTGGTGATCCATCGTTCTCAATCACATCGTATGCTTGAAGTAGGTCATCCGCCTTAAAGTCCCGATTCAAACTCTGTGAAAAATCAAGAACGAGCGAAATAAGGTATTTTCCAGGCTTCGCACTCGAAATTCCGGCTACATCGAGGGTTCCGAGTTGCGAGACAAGAGAGGTTACTGGATCTTGCTGAAACGCAATCAAAGCGCTTAAGCTGTGGGACGCATCATCTGTATTATGCAAGAAATGAATGCTTCCTGCATTTGTTGTCTGAAAGAGGTTATTCGGACGCACTCGCTCAAAACCAAACGAAGAAGCTAGGGCCGCCATTGCGTTCAACGTCTCTCCCGTATCAAATTCTGAGGAATACGAGCCAATAGCAACGAGACTCATCGTATGATACTGAGCTTTGAGTTTTGTAAGATTCGCCTGCGTATAGCCAAGGAAGATGAAACCAACTGTCAAAATTGGCAAAAGCAGTATAACAACCCACAACAAGACAAAACCTTGTTCAGAGTCAAGTTGCTGATGCATTGTTGTAAAACGTCTCTTTCGAATCATCTCAATAGCTTCTAGTTCACTAATCTCCGAGGGATAAGTTCGTATGTACTCACAGCTACCTGCGGAAACAGAAAGTTGTACGGCTGGCTGCAAATACGAATATACACTACTGGCAGAAAATCTATGTATCCGGTGTATCGATTATTCCCTAGTTCTACATCATAGAGTTTCGCCCCAATTGGCGGCGAAGCATTAGTACTGGGGTCTCTATAACTAGCAATTTTTCCACCGTGCGTGTCCGAAAAAGCACTCAAGGCTGCTTGATGAGAAGAGTCGAGACACCCCTCTAGTGAGGCGCCATCATGATTGCCCACTACATACTGAAAAATACCCCCACCGTCTTCCACCACTTCCTGAGTGGAAACTCCGCTCTCAGGATCAATCGGGATATAGACCAGCCTGAGAGAGAGTACGAGAGGTCCACTGGATCGTCGATCGCTCACAAAATTACCAATCGTATCAGCAAAATCTTTTTCAGAGGGGATTGTATTGCTCGCAAGCCGAATGAAAGCACCGGTCTCTCCTTCACTCGGATCAAATACGAGCGTCCTCTCCTGAGGCCCCATGGCAATCTCGGTCAGCAATTGTAGGTGCTTCATCTTTTCAAGTTGAAGGGAATACAGGTGGGCGAATCCGAGAAGAACGACGGCAAAAAGTGTTACCCCTATTGCTGCTTCAATGAGAATTGCTCCTTTTGCCCCACGACGAAACGGACATCCGAGCGATGCTTGAAGACTCCCAACAGGCACTATCCTCTCCCTTCTTTTCATGGTGCTATGCTTCCTGCTCGGTAAGAATAAGCTTCCGCTTCCACATAACGTACTTTTACAGCCCCAAGTGTAGCTATCTGAAATCCGATGACTGGCACAGCACATCGGACATTCACGAGCCGATCGCGTGACTCAAAAATGATGGCGTTACGTTGCGCGGTATCCGTGGGCCATCCTGTTTGAAGTGGTGGTTCACTTCCGGGAGCAAATTGAATCCGAATGGAGCAATTTGTCCTTCCATCAAGATCCGCCGAGGGATTCTCATCATCCAATGGCTCAGGTATCGGGAAATAGACGTGTGGACTTAATTTATGAAGGAGCCCGTAGGACAAATTGAGAACCTGCTTATCTTTCTTTGGGAAATAGTCAAGCCCAAAAAATGTCTCATGAGTACCGTCCAGTTGATTATTCCAAAACGCGACCCGCTTATCAGTCACTTCCGTCCCCTCTTCCTCTGGTGCAAAGTAAAACTCCTGCATCTCTTGGTTTGTGAATGGGTAGCCATCGGGACTGGTGGAATTCAATAGTTTCGCACTGAGGAGAGCTATCTCCCGCACCGAGATAGAGTTAATATATAGCCTCGCAAGATCAAAGGTGGCTCCGCAAATAAGAAGAAACACTGGAATGAAAATAACAAACTCTATCATGGACACTCCAAGCGCGGGGGACTCCCGAATACATCGCGGAAGACTGTACAGACAGCGCTGCATGGACCGCCTCGAATATGACTGCTGAACTGATTCAGTCACTCTAGGATCACTTCGATTGAGGATAACCATTAAAACTCACTCATATTCTCTTCATACTATGATGCCACAGCGGTAGACGTTGCGGAAGAGACGAGCTCTCCCACCACTCTTTGGAAGTGGCACTAACCTAGATTTCCCCTTCTCCAAACCATCTAAGGAGATTATTCTATACTCGTGACTATCCGAAGGTACTCTTCAATGGGAAAACAAGGCTTGCCAAAACAGAAGATTGACTCCGTTCGTTGGAGAAGCAAGTCGTTTCTGGCGCCTCAAATCAATTCTCGCATCGCCGCATTGAATTCTCAGCTCGGCGCCTCAATAGTAGAATACGCTCTCGTTCTGTTGTTTTTTGGAATCATCCTCTTCGGGGCAACATCATTCTTTGAATCAAGCTCGGAAGAATTTTATGAACGTTCAAGCGGTGGGTTCCTCGTACCATATCCCCCGAACTACATCCCTCCCCCAGCGCCAACAAGTGCGACCCCTCAGCTTCAGTAACGCAACAAACCTCGAGTAAGCCGAGGGGAAAGTGAATCATTCATTCAG
>JBMTVV010000237.1:0-3748 GCA_049451755.1 Bdellovibrionota bacterium | reverse complement strand
CTTTTTTCAATCGTACTACTCAAGACTTTCCCACTTTACTCGCTAGTGACTTTCGGGGAGAGAGAAACCTGCGCGTCTTATCTTGGCGTCATCTTTGTTGTTATACAGGGGTCTTAAACTCAAGTCGAAAAGAAACCTCCTGTTAAAGATGGTGACACGTAATTACTGGTGGGCTTTAGAAAAAGTAGGCTGCGCTCCACAACCTGCTAGAGCAGCCAAAGCTTCGAATTGCCTGCAAGATGTTTCGTTAGAATGGTGAATTCGTTGTAATGGTGATTGTTACGATGGTGGACCCAACCGGGTTCGAACCGGTGACCTCAACACTGCCAGTGTTGCGCTCTACCAGCTGAGCTATGGGCCCTCCTAGGTTCCGGAGGCTCCCGAATAAAGAGCTATCGCTGCTCTATAACTCTAGGAGGAATCTGGTAACGGGCGATATAGTAGTCTAATTCCCGTGTGGATTCCAAGACTCTCTAGAGCCAAAGGGAGCAGAAAAGGCACCTTTTGGAGTGGTTCCACCCATAAAGGCCTCTTAGGCTGTCATAAAAGTACAAAAAGCTATTGATGAATAAAAACAACTCTCGCCACTGCCATGAGCTCTCCCACTTCTCCTCTGTCTTCCGTCGCTCATACCGCATGGAGTCGGTCTCTTTCATAGCCTCATGGCATCACCATCTTTTAGTTGGAGCTATGGCCAAGGGGACTTCGCCGAGTACTGGAGTGCTTTTCAACTCTTTGTCGAGAATAAAAACCCCTACTCCCCCTCCCTCACGCTGGAGACGCAAAGAGTTTTTGGTCCTTGCGTAGAACCGATCCTGCTGTGGAATCCACCATGGCTGCTTGTACTCTTTTCACCGCTTTTAAGCTTTGACTTTACCAATCCGTACTGACGCAAGCGTAATCGCGCACTGTCTTCCTGCAAGTAGCGCTCGTGGCTCTACTCGTACATTCTCAGCGGATCCAAATTGATATTATTCATGATCCTCTTGTTTACTGTGATCATCATTAGCTACATGCCAGAGAAACGGACTCTCATTAACTGTCAATTGAGAGTAGTCGTCGTTCATTCTTCCACAGCCAGTGGAGCAAAAAACCGAGAGTAACAAGCGGGAAAATAGGATAAAAACGAGAGGAAATAGGTGCACTCAGATAACCACCTCCTCCAGAAAGTAGGGCATAATTAAGGATTTCTATCAGATACAAGATAACAAAGAGCGATAGCGGGATTGTATTCTCTTTTGCTTCTCTTAAGAGAACTACCATAACGGGAACTAAAAGTGTCAGGTAGTGAAGCCAAGAGATAGGAGAGATAACACAAGAGAGCAGAAGAACAGAGAGATACCTCTGTTCTCGTGCGGCCGTGTAGAGGAAAATACCAACTACTATCGCCAAGGCCACAGTACCACTGATACACCAAACGGCTTCTGCCTGCTCAAGAGTACCTTTGGATAGGATGCCGTCAAACCATGGCGTCATCTGCTCATAAAGAAGTCTAGGAATACGCCATAGCGAGATATTGAAGATATGATTACCAAATAAATCTGCACTTTCTGGGATCACAACAAAAAAGTATCGATACAGCCCAAACAAAGGCATCCAAAGTGAACTGATCAAAAATAGGGCAGCACAGGTTACTAGTGATGTTATAAGCGTTTTCCACCGTCGTTGAAAAAACAAAATTGGCAAAAAAGCGATACCGAGGAACTTTATACTGATAGCTATTCCAAGGCTAAAACCAGCATAACGTGGGTAATGAGCTCTCTGGAGATATATAAAAAGAGTTAAGAAGAACCCCGTTAGTAAACCGAACTGTCCGGTTAAGAGCTCTACGTGAATACACGTTGCTCCTAGGAACACTAACAAGAGGAACAAAAACCTACTGAGAGTGATTTCTATACGAAACAGGCGTATTGAAAGGAATAGCGTCGCAGCGAGCATCGCTATTTCAACGAAAAGCCATCCTACATATGCAGCTTGTGGCTCTAGCCATCCCATCCAAAAGGTAAAGAGAAATGTTGTTGGAGGGTGTGGTGTTGACTGATTGAGTACATAGAATGACGGAGGAGACTCCGTATGCGAAGAAGAAAAATATTTGTGGAGTTCGTTTAGGGGAAGATATGGATCGACTCCATTAAAAATAGCTCTAGCAAAGAGCATGTCTTGGTAGATATCTGCAAGCTCAAGAAAATGTATCTCCTCAATCATCAATAGGAGCGCTGTGATTCCCTTCGGAAGGAAAATAAGGAGGGCAACCGCAAGAAGGAGACCATTCATAAGTTTACGACGACGATTCACAAATTTCCCTCACATGAGATAACGCAATACCTAGCATAACGGACGACAAACCGTCTCGATAGCCTTGATACACGAAGAAGCACCCATTACAACATTGAGATGTGAGGAGCACTTCGCCCGAGTATGAAGAGTTAATCCTTTATTCTTTCAGGTCATGCAGCCATGCACCAACAGGCGGGAACCTACTTCAGAGCGGCTAACTGACGAAGTGTTTTCTCTTTTAGGCCAAGTTGGAAAAAGCTTGTAGCCTCATAAATAGCCTTATACGAGAGTCGGGATGCTAGCGCCTGCCCATGCTCCTGAGCAGAGGAGAAACTCATCCGTACTTCTTGAGCCATTTCTAGAGCTAATTGATCATCAATCCAACGCTCTTCTTGCACGGCCCGAGATACCGATGAAAAAAGCACCTTCTCTATTCTCTTCCTTTCCAGGTCACTGAGTGTCGCCCCCTCCTGAGCAATCATCTCCGCAAGGTTCGCTCGAAGCTCCTGCTTTTCTTGGGTACTGAGGCTCTTTGCGATGGCTGGATGATCATATTGAAGCCGCTCGTTCGCCGGAATACTCTTTAAGGTATGAAGGAGCTCATCGAGCTCTGCGGAACGTTTATACCGTTCTTCACTAAGATGAACATCTCCCCTTAATTCAGCAATGGCGGCTAATTCGTCTAGGTAACGAGCACTGGCAGCAAGATCTCCGTGCGTAGAAGAAAGACGAAGTGCTTCTTGAAACGTCTCTTCTGCCTCCCTCAATAGATGATCCGCACCATTCTCCTCTAAAGCCAACTGAAAGAGGCTCTTTCCAAGCCGCTCATATACTGCCGAGGTCCATGGATTATCCTCGCCCGCCCCGTTTTTGAGATCTTTAATTTCATCTCGACAGATCTCAATTTCTTGGAGGAGGAACTCGGTGGGACTCGTTTCAGAGGGTGAATTGACAGTCGAGGTGTCTGGCGAGGTGTCCGGTGAGGTGGAACCGGGAGCATTGGCGGGTAACGCTTTATCTGACGGGAATTGAAGTACCTTCATGTAAAAACCTCTTCTTAACAGTTTCGCAAAGAATCCGTTCTTAGTCTAAAAAAAGTTTCATCACTATTCCCAATACTTAGAGTCATTATGGTTATGGAACTTTCTTAGCCGTTGGGGCATTATCTTCTCAGAAACGAAACGGTATTGACGATATGACGAAGAAACGCGCACTGACTGGCATCCGAGCAACAGGAGAGCTTCATATAGGAAACTACCTCGGAGCCATACGAGAGGCTCTTAGACTACAAGATGAATATGAGTGCCTCTACTTTATCGCTGACCTCCACTCACTTACTACCAATAAAGATCCTGAAGCGCTTAAAAGACAGTCTCTTGATATAGCAGCCTCGTGGATTGCACTTGGATTAGATACATCACAACACTTGCTCTACCGCCAGAGCGACCTGCCACAAGTTACAGAGTTAGCA
>JBMTVV010000236.1:0-3781 GCA_049451755.1 Bdellovibrionota bacterium | reverse complement strand
TACCAAGCAACACAGCACTCTGCAGTTGAAAGTACCATCCACAGGTTAGGCGGAGGCAGCCTTAGCAACTTCTTGGAGCTTTGGAGCCTTTTTCTCCTTCTTCTTCTCGGCAATCTCATTGCTCTCAGCATCTAATGAGTCTTCAGACTCTGGTAGTTCTGTGCTTGTGATTCCAAGAGTGTTGAGAATAAGGGCTCTAATTTCGGTGGCAACTTCAGGATTTTCTTTTAGGAAGAGTTTCGCTCCCTCTCTTCCTTGTCCTAGTCGCTCTCCTTTATAGGAGTACCAGGCTCCAGCCTTATCAACGATTCCGTGTTGTGAGCCAAGGTCAAGAAGCTCTCCATTTTGGCTGATACCTTCATTGAAGATGATATCAAATTCAGCTTCACGGAACGGTGGTGCAATTTTGTTCTTTACGACCTTAACTCGAGTTCTGTTCCCCGTAACTTCTGCATTGTCTTTGATAGCCCCGATTCGTCGGATATCCATTCTGACAGAAGAGTAGAATTTTAGGGCGTTCCCACCAGTTGTTGTTTCTGGTGATCCGAACATAACTCCGATCTTCATTCTAATTTGGTTGATGAAAAGAATAGTGGCATTTGACTTTGCAGTAAGAGCAGTCAGCTTTCGGAGTCCCTTACTCATCAGTCGTGCATGGAGCCCCATCTGTTGGTCTGTCATTTCGCCATCAATTTCCGCTCTTGGTACGAGAGCAGCTACAGAGTCGATAATAACGAGGTCGACGGATCCAGAGCTGATAAGGGTTTCACAAATTTCAAGCGCTTGTTCTCCGCAGTCAGGCTGACTCACGAGGAGCTTGCTGGTATCAACTCCGAGCTTTCGGGCGTAAGAGACATCGAGAGCGTGCTCAGCGTCGATGAAAACAACTGTTCCACCTTGTTTTTGGCACTCCGCTGCTAGATGTAGTGCAAGAGTAGTTTTTCCAGAAGATTCCGGTCCATAAACTTCACAAATTCGCCCTTTTGGAAGTCCACCCGCACCAAGTGCGATATCAAGCCCCAAGCTTCCAGTAGAGATAGCCTCGAGTTCCTCTATCACATCGCTTGCGAGGTTCATAATGGCGCCTTTGCCGTATTTTTTCTCAAGCTGTCCAAGTGCTGCCTCTAATGAGGTATTCCTCTCGTCATTTGTTTTTGCCATTCTCTATTCCTTTTCTATGTGAGGCGTGCCGTCTTGGGGAACGCCCCTCTGATTTCTCTAAATTCTCTATTCGTTTTTTAGTGCCTTTTCGATTCGTATCTCGAGGTTTTTGTTAGAGTTCTTCTCGATTAGTGAAGTTCTCTGATTACGCCGATTAGTCTTCCTTGAACACTTACATCGTCTAGCGTCATGGGATTCATTGATGCATTTGCCGGTATCAACATAACTTTCCCACTCTTGAGTCGTCGGTAGGTCTTGAGTGTCGCCGAGCCATCTTCTAAGAGCGCCACAACGATTTGTCCATTTTCAGCAACGTCTTGTTTCTTAATGACTACTAAGTCCCCATCGCAGATATGAGCGTCTATCATCGAGTCACCACTTACCTCAAGACAGTACACCTCGCCACGTCCATCAATCATGCTAGCAGGTATCTCAACCATTGTGGTGTTTTCAATTGCCTCTATCGGAAGCCCGGCTGCGATTGTTCCAACAAGTGGGACCGAGGTCGGTGCCAGTTGTGGGGTAGAAATATCAATAAGTTCAATCATTCCGTCTTCCCCACGTCGAATGAACCCCTTGTTTTCGAGCCGTTCGAGGTGAAAGTGAGCAGTGGAGAGTGACTTGACACCGATATGACGAGCGATATCCTTCAGCGTTGGCCCGTACCCATTTTCAGCGAGGAAGTTGCGTAAGAACTCCAAGGTTTGTCGCTGTACGGGGGCAAGTGTGCTACTCTTAAAGCTTTCAGCTGGCGATTCAGTGGACGATAGCTGAGAGGTCGATGATTGAGAGGTCGATGATTGAGAGGCTCCTCCAGCTTTTTTGGGGGGTAAGACCCTTTTTTTTGTTTTCATATACTTCTCTCCGTTATTCTCTGACCTATTCTCCGACCTTTAAGTTCTCTGACCTCTAAGTTCTCTGACCTCTAAGTTCTCTGACCGGTAAGTCGCGTCCAGCCTATTAAGCCCACCTTAATGAAGCCCACCCAACTGGTGAGCCACCCAACTGGTGAGCCACCCAACTGGTGAGATAGAGCCCTAAAACTATAGAGCCCTAACATGTGGTAGGCACGTAAACTAGTGATATTGCGGCTTTTACCTTCAAAAGTCGGTTCTTTAAGCGCAAATCGAAGCGGATGGTAGTATCCGCCCTATCAATATATTGGTATATCGAAAAGAACTCGAAAGGCAAGGGGTTTTCTTAGTTTTTTGGTGTGGCTGGGGTAGGGGTTTAGCGGAATTCGGTTAGAAGCTCGAATTGTGTTTGTCTCAGTGTAAACCTTTCGTCGGCCCAAGCCGATACCAGATTACATAACTCGTGTGTGTTGGTTTCTTTCATTGTGTTCACTACGTATGCGTAAGCAAATTCGTCTTCTTATAATAGATGATAGTCCCGGCTATTCAGAGCTGCTGAAGGACTCATCTGACATCTGGAACGAGTGCTATGAAGTACTGGTGACACATGTAGCGTCTGCAAGTGAAGCGGTTCGCCAGATAGCAGATGGGGATGCGAATGTAGTTTTGGTTGATGCACACCTTTCGAGTTCCAATTCGCTTCAGTTCGTCAAAGAGTTCTCGTGTAGTTCTCTTCCAATCGTAGTGATGAGTGAGGGATGCTCATCTGAGTTGGAGGAAACTGTAAAAGAATGGGGAGCAGCTGGATGTATACCGAAGACGGCAGATCCAGATGAAGTAGAGATAGTCTTTTCACGACTCGCAGAGATCTCGGCTGATACTGTTCAAGTTCATTGATACAGCGAGGTCATCTCTTACAGTTCTTTACCCAGTTCGATGCTTCTTTCCATTGCTCGGCGTAAGCAGCTACGAATTACAGATTGTGCTTCACCACTTTTAAGAACCTCGACTCCAGCGGCAGTAGTTCCTTGGGGCGATGTGACTTGTGCTTCAAGTTCCGCTAACGAAACTTCCGCATGCTCATAAAGAAGGGCTGTTCCCTTCAGGGTTTCGTGAATGAGTTGCTTTGCCTGCTCGGCATTAAATCCGAGTGCCAATACTTCATGATAGACTCCCTCTAGGAGATGGAAGAAAAATCCGGGGCCAGAGCCAGAGATAGCGGTAGCGGCATCGACGAGGTGCTCTTGAGTGACTTCGAGGATAGTGCCTCCTGAGGCAAATATTGATCGAGCAGTATCTGCTGCCTGTAAAGAGCTACCTGTTGGGATGTAAAGAGTTGTGATCCCATTGTCATACTGCATGGCGATGTTTGGCATCGCTCTAATTATGTTCACTCCAGAGGCGGCGAGGAGTTCATAGATTCGCGCACATGTGATACCGGCCATTGCTGAGATGAGGGTGGTTCCCGCATGGATATGGCGTGAGAGTAGAGGAATTACTGCAGTCGCTAACTGGGGCTTGATGGTAAGAATGATCGTATCGAAGCTTCCTGTGCATTCACGTAGGTCTGAATGAGTTTGAATCGTAATTTCGGGATTAGCCTTCTTTGAGATAAATACAGAGCCTGCTGAGTGAGAATCAGCAAAGGCGGGATCTATTACTGTTATTTCCCTGGCGAGCGCCTTCTGGTTCGAAGACGCTTTCTTGTTGGAAGAGAGAAGGGGCGTGAGAAGAGACGGACCCATATTCCCAAGGCCAATGACGAG
>JBMTVV010000235.1:0-3809 GCA_049451755.1 Bdellovibrionota bacterium | reverse complement strand
TCGCGTACTTTTTCTCGACTCTTGGAACGCAGGTAACAGTGGTCGAAATGGCACCACAAATTCTCCCCGTTGAGGATAGAGAGATTGCAAAAAGCCTCGAGAAAATATTCGCGAAGCGTGGCATGATAATCAAAACAGGCGCCGCGGTGGAGGACTTACGAGTTTCTGGCAAGACGCTTACGGCATCAATTCGCGTGGGTGATAGCGTCGAGAAATGGAGTGGTGATTGTGGTCTCATGGCTGTTGGTGTTGTACCAAACACTCAAGGCATTGGACTCGAAAAAATCGGCATCACCACTGAACGCGGTTTCATCATGGTGGATGAATACATGCGAACCGGCCTGCCGAATCACTATGCTATCGGTGATATCGTTCCTGGTCCGCAGCTTGCTCACAAAGCAAGTCACGAAGGAATTATTGCGGCAGAAGCTGCCTGCGGACAGGCACATCACCCTATGGAGTACGACAACATCCCAAGCTGTACCTACTGTCAGCCACAAGTGGCCTCAATTGGACTTACCGAAGAGGCATGCAAAGAAAAAGGGCTTAAGTATAAAGTCGGAAAAATTCCTTTTTCTGCTATCGGAAAAGCGATTGCGATTGGGGAGCCAGAAGGCATGATTAAAGTAATCATTGACCAAGAAATTGGTGAGGTACTGGGTGTACACATTCTTCACAGTGAAGCTACAGAACTTATCGCTGAAGCCGCTATCATTCGTTCACACGAAGGAATAGCTGCAAGTGTGAAGCAGACCATCCATCCGCACCCGACGCTCTCTGAGTCGATGATGGAGGCGATGGCAGCGGCTATGGGTGAGCCAATTAACTTCTAATGCTTGTCTTTGAGGACGTTGTGTCCAGGATCTCATAATGGAGTTACTCCCTCTTGAGCCTCTTCCGCTACAGGTCATCCGCCTCGGATGTATCGAATACGGAGAGGCTCTGGAGGTGCAGCAAGATCTCCACAGTGCCGTACAACGAACGGAACGGCCTCAGACGCTCATTATCTGTGAGCATCAGCCAGTCATCACACACGGAAAGAGTGCCGCGACACAGAGCCTACTCTCGAACACAGAGGCGCTAGCTGATGCAAAGATTTCAGTAGTAAAGGTAGGTCGAGGAGGAGATTTCACCTACCACGGACCCGGACAGCTCGTTGCCTACCCTATCCTCGACTTGCGGACGAGAAAACGAGATGTTGCGTGGTACATGCGAGCGCTTGAGGAGGTTGTTATACGAACCCTCGCTCGATACGAGATTACCGGATACCGAATCGAAGGGCGTACGGGTGTGTTCGTTCACACACCGCAAAATTTCGACTGTGATCGAAGGAAAAAGATCTGCTCGATCGGAGTCCGCATTTCTCGGTGGTGTACATTACATGGACTTGCCCTGTACGCCTCAGATCAATCTAGTGGTTTCAGACACTTACATCCATGTGGATATCCAGATATCGATGTGGCTTCTCTTGAAGATTTCGCGATAAACTGCAACCGTATGGAACTCGAGAAGTATTTTCTCGAATCATTTTGCGACGTTTTTAGTTTCGTGCAGAATGAAGAGTCATCGGGTACGGGTTCATAATGCTGAAGCACGCTGAGCGCACTCGGTGAGCACCGCTCAGGAATCTGAGTCTCTTCGGGAGCTTATAGGTTACTCGAGAAGAGGGCGATTCAGTTCTTGGCATGATTATGTTCTTGGCAAACGGACCAAACGAAGGGCACACAAATCGGTATTCGCGCTAGAACACTCGGAATACGGTGAATAGTAGAGGGTACTAGGGAGGAGGAATATATGGCGCAGCAGGCGACCACAAAGAGCACAACGGTAAAGAAGAAGTTAGGGGCAAAGAAAACAGCAAGCTCCTCACCGGTAACCAGCACCTCACCATCGAAAGGTAGTAAGAAAAAAAAGATGAGCTCGAACAAAGTCTCGACTATGAAAACGAGCACCCGACAGACAAAGAACTCCAAAGCAAAAGAAGCTGCAGTGAAGAAAACCGCTGCGAAGAAACAGACGAGCTCGAAAAAAAAGAGTACGGCCCAAAAAACAGCGAAATCAATGGCTAAAGCGGCAAAGAAGTCTGCTGAGACCGCTCGTAAAGGGGCACCTAGCAAACGAGTAAAGACGACCACAGCAAAAAAAATATCAGAACAACTTACGAATGACGTCCTCATTCATGCCTACCATGAAATGGTGAGAGCGCGATATGTCGATGAGAAAATTATCGTTCTCTACAAACAGAACAAGTGTCACTTTCAAATTGGATGTGCGGGTCACGAGGCGGTACAAGTAGCGACTGCGCAGGCGTTCCGAGCAGGGAAAGACTGGTTCTATCCGTACTACCGAGATATGGCACTGTGCGGCGCACTCGGCATGACCAACGTTGAATTCATGCTCAATGCCCTTAACAAAGATGACGACCCGAACTCTCATGGAAGACAGATGCCGATGCATTGGGGATCAGCAGATCTCCGTATTGTGAATCAGAGCTCGCCGACAGGGACTCAGTTTCTCCAAGCAGTCGGATGTGCGCTTGCTATTAAGAAGATGGGGCTCGATGAAGTCGTATACGTCTCAGCAGGAGAAGGAACGTGCTCCCAAGGTGATTTCCACGAGGCGCTCAACTGGGCAGCCCGCGAGAAGCTCCCTATCATCTTCCTCATTCAGAACAATAAATACGCGATTTCAGTGCCGGTCTGGGAGCAACTCGCCGGAGAGAGCGTGTATAAGATTGCTCATGGCTATGACAACCTTGAACTCGCAGCCATTGATGGAACCAACGTTGAAGAGAGCTACACAGCGGTAAAGGCTGCTCACTCGCGAGCACTTGCTGGAGAAGGTCCGACAATGATTGAAGCGTCAGTTCCTCGACTCCAATCACACTCGATATCAGACAACCACCTCAAGTACCGTACCGCGGAAGATATTGAGGGAGAGAAGGTTCGCGACCCAATCGAATTACTCCGTTCTCTGCTCCTGAAGAGAAAAATTCTCTCTGCAGCTGCACTAGAAGATATGGAGTCAACACTGCGAAAAGAAGTCAACGAATCGGCTGAGTTCGCAGAGGCGCAACCAGATCCAGATCCAGCAAAGGTTGAAAGCTATACCTATAGCGAAACACCCGTGCCTGGGATGCCAGTCTCAGACCCAGTGCCAAGTGGTGAAGAGACGTACCTCGTTGACGCGCTCAATCACGGACTCGACGAGGAAATGGCACGAAATGACAAGATGTACATCTTCGGACAGGATGTTGCCCACGGCAAAGGGGGGGTGTTCACCGTCACAAGTGGTCTCACAGCCAAGTACGGAACTGAGCGTGTCTTTAATGGCCCACTTGCTGAAAGCTCTATCGCTGGTGTCGCCATCGGTATGGCGACCGTGGGGCTGAAGCCAGTTGTAGAAATCCAGTTCGGTGACTACGTCTGGACAGCAATGATGCAAATTCGGAATGAGCTAGCGATGATGCGCTACCGTTCAAAGGGAGATTTCTCATGCCCTCTGGTCATGCGGATTCCAATCGGAGGGTACATTCACGGAGCGCACTATCATTCGCAAAATATCGAAGCAACATTCGCCCACTTTCCAGGACTGCAAGTCGTACTCCCATCAAACGCAACGGATGCGAAAGGATTGTTGAAAACCGCTATTCGCTCTGACGATCCTGTTTTATTCCTGGAACACAAGGGCCTCTACCGGCAGGTGTATGCAAAGGGCCCTGAGGGTGGTGCCGATGACTTGATTCCACTTGGGAAAGCTCGGGTTGCTCGCGAAGGAACAGATCTCACCATCATCACGTACGGCAGATC
>JBMTVV010000234.1:0-3820 GCA_049451755.1 Bdellovibrionota bacterium | reverse complement strand
GATAAAGGGACGAGAAAAACACCAAAGAGCGCGTTAGAAGGGGGCGAATCAAGCCGCTTAAGGGGATGAAGGCTCTCGGGGGAGCGTTTTCATGGCTCAGAAAAGCGGAAATGGCACCAGAAAGTCAAGGAAGACCACGAGAGTAAAGGGCTAGGGAAGTCGATTCGCCTCGGAACGACTGATACCGGGGGCAGAGAAAGACGTCTCCGATATGACCGGAAGCCCGAGAAGCATCACGAGAGCAAGCACGAGGCCGGCCAAAACCAGCTCTAATGAACGAAATTTTCGTGGACTCATGGAAGTTCCCTCTCGTTATATTGAAGAACAGACTCTTTCCCGTTAGATTCGGAGGAGAAAAAGGCGATTCAAGAATTCAATGACACAGAAAGAAAAGACCATAACGGAAGTTCGAAAAGCTCTTGAGAAAGCGCTTGAAGACCAAGAGGTATTCATTCACGTAGATGGAGGAGTAGAAGCAGTCTCATTACCAGAACAGCTTGCCGGCAATCCAAATGTTACCTTAAAAATCAGCCACTACTATCGCGGTCCACTCACCATCTCAGAGAACGAAGTCCATGCTGACCTTCTCTTTCCGGAGGGGCCGCACACTTGTATCGTACCGATAGAGCACATCTGGGGTATCACTCAGATGTCAGGAGAGAGCCGTTTCTGGCCCGAACATGCTCCTCGTGAAATACTTGAACAAATGGTTCGTGGAGTTGCGGCAGAGGAAGAAAGCAAATCGAAAGAGACTATTCCAGCAAAGAGAGAAGAGGTGCCCAAGCAGATGACATCTCTCACCCGCATCGACAATCCAGAAAAACCCTCTACCTCGGGAAAAGATATACAATCAAACTCAAGATCATCCCCGAGCTTAAAGCGAATTAAGTAGGAACAGAGATCGAAATCTCAGTCGCATACTACCGGATACTGCCGCGTAGTGAGGGGTCCATGTGAGGAAGGGTATCAGGCAGTTCAGATAACGAGACTCCGATAGCGGTGTCGTCTCCAGCCTCCAGCTCTTCATTCTCTCTTTCAACAGCTACTGCCGAAGGAACGGTCCTTTCCCGTATCGCAAAGCGCTGCGGTTCATAGTCGTTCAGAGTTTCTGGCGATAGTGGGCACCACGTGTGCTCGACTCCCTGAACAGCAGTAAGCCTTTTCGTCTTATGATCAAAAATCAGAGTTGCGACCTCCACTGGAAGTACGCTTCCCGAATCACCCTCTCCGAATGGTCCCACCTTCGAAAAACCAAACACGAGTACGGAAGAAAAACGTCGCTTCCCGTAAATGTCGTAGGAAGTTCGATAAACAGGAAGCGTGAGCTCAACATCAATAATGAGCTCCTCGCGGGCGATATTCGCATAGGGATGAACGACCTTCAGATCGAGTGCGATTGTTTCTCTCTTGAAAAATTCCGTGCCAGCAAGCCAGTGCTTCATTCGATGTTCATTTAATAAGCCGCTCTTCTCATGAGCATCTCGCTCAGTGTTTCTCAAAAACGTCTGTACAATCTGAACGCACGAGGAATCTTCATCACGATCACCGACAAAAAGTCTCTCCGTTATGAAAGGCACGTGGTGTTTTCCGGACGACTTTTGTACCACTCGTAACTCGTAGGGAGATCTTCCAAACAGACCGAGATCACCGAGGGAGAAAACGGACTCGAATAGCCGATCCTCTCGATTAATCCCATCCATTCGACGTGCCCGATCAAGAATCGGGGAAAAAAGCCACAACTTATCCTCTCCCTGAGCGTGTGGTCGAATTGTTAACCACTGGTGCCCCCGAGAAAAATAGCCTGGCGAAATCACTACTCGCTCACGAAAGACCTGAGGCCTCTCAAATTGTTCAAGTCGATATGGATAGACTCGTGACAACTCTCCTCGAAGCTCACGCCCAGTATCTTGATGTTCCCATGTCGTAAGCAGGAATCGCTGCTTGTATATCCCGAGCCAATCTTTATACCACTCAAGAGCGCTTCCCCACTGCGGAGACTCACCATTGTGAAACTGGAGTTGCTGCCCACTCACCCCCTCGCGATTTAGCGCTCCGTCCATACCGTGAGAAAGAAGCCACTGTGAGAGCGATCCCTGAGAAAATGTGTAACGCGCTCCAGAACCATCAAGAGACTCTTCCCCCTCTCCAACAACCTGAACGGCAAAGGGAGCGGGAATCCCGTATACCTCTGCCCGTGGTTCACGTAAGAAAAAAAAGTTCACAAGAAGAGCAAAGAGAAGCGGCATCGACAACTGATGACATCTTATCGTACGCACCTTGAACGGAACTGATTGATTGATCTTCAACTGGGGAATCTCCTGACAGTTTGCATCACATTTCATGCGGTCTTTAGACCACTCGAGACCCACAACCAAGCATCAAACCCCCAATAGCGCGCCTACCTGACGGGGCTGCGTAACAATCAACCGAGAAAGAGACGTACCCAGTCACAGCCAATCTAAAATGGGCAACCATACCACAAACAGAGTCCGCCATTTACGGAGTCCGCTATTTACAGAGTCCACCATTAACAGAGTCAAGAATTAGAAGGGACGTGCCTCCATATCTCTCATCTTTTCCATGTGCTCTTCGTACAGTCGAGCAGACCCCTTGGTTTCTAAATCTCGGGAGCGCTCCATGAGGACCTCTTTATCTTCGATAAAGAGTCTCGGATCCGTATTATACACTTCTGGGTGCAGGCCAGTATCCATTCGGATTGCATCCACTGGACACGCCTCAACGCAGTATCCACAATAGATACAGAGCAATGTATCTATTTCATATCGATGAGGGAATTTTTCAATCTGTGCATCGGCGTGTTCTGCGGGTTCGATGTAGATACACTGAGCTGGACAGGCAGTCGCGCACAAGAAACACGATGTGCACTTCACAGAACCATCCTCATGGAGCGTAAGACGGTGTCGACCTCTATACCGGGACGGATACTCCCTTCTTTCGTTCGGATACTGAATACTCGCAGCACGCCTCACGCCGACGTCGATACCTAGGGTATGGAGCAGATGGAGAGCGAAATTCTTTGCAAGACGGGTAAAGGTAACCCCTAGGCCTTTGAGGATCTCGACGATATAAATCTTTTCAAGGAACGTTAGCTCTTCACGCCTTTTCATTCTAACACGGACTCCTAGTCATATATTTCTCAGCTATTCTGGGAAGTGTAATCACAAATGGCACAGAAGACCACTCATTGACTGAAAGTAGCGTATGCCCACTTGCCCCGTCACCACACCGCAGCCTCTATGTCGAATACGATGCCACGTCGGTCATGACTATTACTCGCTAACACTCTGAAGTTACTAGGACTTCTCCTGCTTTTTGCCGATTTTCTCACTCGACCGCTCTACAAAACCCAAAACCTTTCCACCCACCAACAATACAAACACAACAGCGGTGGAAGACAAGGGGACACAACCTCCGACACGGCAGATAAAATATCACGATTTTGTTGCTGAAGGGGTGCAAAATCCCATCGACACTCCTATAATCGACCAAAATCTTAACACCACGAAGTTTTTGTTGTAGATCAAGGCGTCGTGATCAATACAATGGCGTAGGTGCCGTTCGTGAGGAAATGGCCCACCGTATAGTTTCGATAAGGTCTGAAAATATAATGGCACTCAAAATAGAAGTTTTTTACTCGTTCCAAAGCCCGTACTCGTACCTCGCTCTTGAGCAGATCTACGATCTTGAAAAAAAATATGACATCGAGTTGTTGTGGCAGCCCTTTTCAGCGAAAGCCTCAGGACAGCAAGTCCAAGGTGCTCCTATAAATCCAGATAAGCTCTCTTACCTCTACGAAGAC
>JBMTVV010000233.1:0-3825 GCA_049451755.1 Bdellovibrionota bacterium | reverse complement strand
CAGTGCTTTTTAGAGACTCGGGCTGTGGCGCAGACTGGTAGCGCGTTCCCTTGGGGTGGGAGAGGTCGGCGGTTCGAATCCGCTCAGCCCGACCAATCGCCTTTCGCTGTTTGTCTTTTTCCGCATATCCCTATTGGCAGGTTACAGACCTGCTGAGAAGGGGCGCTGCTGAGAAGGGGTCTTCTTACACAGAGCTGTTCATTAATGATGCCTGTGTAAAGGATGCCTGTGTAAAGGATGCCTGTAGAAAGCAGACCTATTTCAAGAACGAGGGTAGTTACACTCGGACGAAATCAAGTGCCGGCGCTTCCGGAATAAGTCCATATTGTGCTGCCTCCTCTAGGAATAGAGCGATAGATTTTTCCCCGGCTTCCCCAAGGTTGAGAGTCAGATCGTTCACGTACATGCCGACAAACGTATCTGCATCCTCTCTCGAGATTCCTCGAGCATACCGCATAGCATACTCAAGAGCCTCTTCGCGATGTTCGAGCGAGTAGACGATACTATCGTGCAACGCCTGTGCTGATGCCTCCATGGCAGCATTCCCGAGTGATTTTCGAGCAATATTGATACCAAGGGGGAGTGGCAGTTGCGTCTTTTCATGCCACCACTTTCCAAGGTCTAGTAAGAGCGATAGACCCTGCTCATCGTACGTTAACTGTCCTTCGTGAATGATTACTCCGGCATCGACCTCCCCGCCGAGGACCGCATCACCGACAGCTTTAAAGTCATACACTTTCAATTCAGGCTCTAATCCACGTTCCCGAAGTGCAAGTTGTAGGGCGAGAGCTGCAGAGGTAAACTTTCCTGGGATAGCTATCGTATTGACTTCTTCTAAGGCGATATTTTGGCCTGCCTTCGTCACGATCCGAGGTCCGTAGTCAATACCTCCCATCGAAGCACCGCACGAGAGAATCGCGTACTGGTTTTTGAGGTACGCGAAGGCGTGAACGGATACTGCCGTCACGTCGATTTCCCCTCGGATGGCTCGTTGATTGAGGCTCTCGATATCAGAGAGGTCATGATCAAACTCAAAATCAGACTGTTGAACAATTCCTGATGTAAGGCCGTAGAACATAAATGCGTCATCTGCATCGGGTGAGTGGAAAATAGTAATCTTTTGTTTTGCCACGAAAATTCCTCTAGTGATTGCATTTTCAACAGACTGTGAGATCGTGAAGTACAAGAAGACTCCGGCGATCATCAAGCAGGTAGGCTAGCAATTTTCAGGGAAAAGCCCAAATAATGTATCAAAAAAAGTCAGCGTAAATAGGGAAAGAAGGCGGAAGTTATGAAAGCCACTGCAGGTCCTTACGATAGCAGCGCACAGAGTGAGAGCGGGCTACCACGGTACTCCAAGGATGAGGCGTTACGACTATATGAGTCGATGCCGCTGGCCCAACTCGGTGCACTCGCTCATGAGCAACGTGAACGAATTGTGCCAGGTGATACAGTGACGTATCTCATTGACCGGAATATCAACTACACGAATGTCTGTAATAGTGACTGTTCCTTCTGCGGTTTTTATCGGCCACACTCTCGCGATCCAGAGAGCTACGTCCTCAGTCGAGCGCAAATCGGTGAGAAGGTAGAAGAGGCTCTGGAGCTCGGTGCGACACGCATCCTCCTCCAAGGAGGACACAATGATGATCTGCCATACGACTTTTACCCTGAGATGATTCGATGGCTGACGGAGGAGTACCCGATAGAGCTCAATGCCTTCTCACCGAGCGAAATCCACCAGATGCATCTCGTCTCTGGTAAGCCGTATCAAGCGATACTCCGTGAGCTGAAGGATGCCGGTATGAAAGGCTTACCCGGTGGGGGTGCTGAACTCTTAGTCGATGTAGTTCGAAAGCGGGTAAGCCCCAAGAAGATCGGAGCGGAGGTATGGCTAGAGATCATGGGGCTTGCCCAAGAGCTTGACCTTACGACGACAGCAACGATGGTAATCGGCTTTGGTGAGTCAGAGGCGGAGCGGGTTGAGCACCTCGACCGTCTCCGAACCTTACAAGATCACTCCCAACGGAATGGGCACGAAGGGTTTAATGCCTTTATTTCCTGGCCTCTCCAACATAACGAAAACACTTCAATGGGACGAAGCCGCCATAGAGAACGTTACGGAGCAGACTCCGTGCAGTATTTAAGAAACGTGGCCGTTGCAAGACTGTATCTCGATAACATTCCCCACCATGCCGCCAGTTGGCCAACACTCGGAGTCGAGACTGGGAAGATTGCGCTGCACTTCGGCTGTGATGATTTCGGTAGTACGATGATGGAGGAGAATGTCGTTTCGAGAGCGGGCGCACTTACTCAGAATAAATGGGCAATGAGCCCGGAGGAGCTTCAGCATGCAATTCGAGACGCTGGTTTTCGTCCAATGCAGCGCAATTCCTCTTATGAACTCCTCACGGGGGAGCATTCAAGCGATGATATCTGCGAATCCAGCAGTTAATGTTCGAGTAGCCACCATCTCCGCTTTGCTTTTCGGCGCGCATATTGCTCCATGGCAGGTCTTGCCCACTCTTGAATCATGCTCGCAACGTCATCTACAGAATCGGTGATATACAGAATTGAGGTGTCTTCAGAACTAATGGTGCCTTTTGCCAAGAGCGTATCTTCTATGAACGACTTGAGCGGGCTCCAATAGTCAGAGCCGAAGAGAATAAGAGGGAAATTCATAATCTTCTTCGTCTGAATGAGGGTAGCAGTTTCAAATACCTCATCAAGGGTTCCGTACCCTCCAGGGAATGCTACGAATGCGCACGAATACTTCAACAGCATTACCTTACGGACAAAGAAATGTTCAAATTCCACCCAGTAGTCCAGATAGGGATTCGGTTCTTGCTCTTTGGGGAGCTTGATATTACATCCCACCGAAAGACCCCCTGCTTCTCTTGCACCTCGATTGGCAGCCTCCATGATTCCAGGCCCGCCGCCTGTCATGACGGTGAGATCATCTATGGCGAGTCGCGACGCTAGTTGTTGTGCTTCCTGATAGAAGGGGTGGGCTTCTGTGAATCGAGCTGAACCAAAAACCGTGACGCAGGGGCCGAGGAAGTGAAAGGTTCGAAATCCTCTGATAAACTCGGTAGCGATACCAGCAACTCGGATCAGTTCCTGAGCCCGAGAGCGAGGACCCTCTAGGAACTGCTCGGCACGTGGTGAGGCAGAGCGCTTCCCCCAGCTTGAAAGGGGACGATCATCAAAAGTGGACATACGTTAGCTCTTTTATGCGGAGTGGCTTGCCCCCTCGTTCAGGTTACAAAACCTGAGAAAACCACAGGAGATGAGCAGTTTCAAGCGTTCATGGCCACAGAATAAAAACGAGGAACTATCCTCTTAACTGACTGGGATCATGGTGCTTATCCAAACGAAATATCTGAATCCCTCACACAGTTGGCCGCTTCTAAAGAAAGGGCGTATTGCATAAACCCTCGATACGTTTGGACTTCGCCCTCTCTGATAGTTGTAAAGGTCTGAGAAGCGCGAGGAAACTCTTCGATAACTGGTTCCTAACGGATACTGCTAGAAGCTGCCCATAATATGCGAAGAGAACAATTTCTGAGGAGAAAGAAATTGGAGAGAGAGAGTAACATATTCATCGCCGGTCACAAAGGTCTTGTGGGTTCCGCCCTCGTCCGAAACCTCAAGGCGAAGGGGTATACTAATCTTCTCTTACGGGACAGAGAGGAAATCGATCTTCTCGATCAGTCAGCCGTTCAGAAGTTTTTCTCTCAGCACGAAGTTGATTACTGCATCATCGCAGCTGCAAAAGTTGGTGGAATTCTCTTCAATCAGAAATTTCAAGCAGATTTTCTCTAT
>JBMTVV010000232.1:0-3848 GCA_049451755.1 Bdellovibrionota bacterium | reverse complement strand
GCGAGTCTAAGGACATATTCGGCGGTGACCCTGACTCAGCTCAACTGGTAAAAACTGCAGCATTTCTGGTGTTCCAGAAGCAATACCAATCCATCAAAGACGCTAAGAGTGCTTATGATAAAGCGCTTAGCGAGTCTAAGGACATATTCGGCGGTGACCCTGACTCAGCTCAACTGGTAAAAACGGCTGCGTTTCTGGTGTTCCGGAAGCAATACCAATCCATCAAAGACGCTAAGAGTGCTTACGATGAAGCACTTCGCTGGTCTAAGGAAGTATTCCGCGGTGATCCTGACTGTGAAAGACTCGCAAAAAGTTGCGCGCTTCAGATGCTCACCAAGCAACACTGAGTGATGTAAATCACTTCCAGTGGCTAAGAGTGCTTCTAGTAAAGATTCTCTTAGCTTTTCGCATACCCGCCTCGGAGAAGCCTATTAGTGGGGTTTCCCCCATTTAATGCACTAGGTTAGCTTGGTGTTTCACCTGCCTTGAAAGGCATAAGCCATCTTTTGCTTAGGTATGGCGAAGGACTTACTATAGCCTCCATGCCAAGTATGACCCCTAATCAACTCTCTGATGGAATACCTCTGCGACAAGAAGAGAGTCGTTTTAATACGCTTGAGAAGGTTGCCGCCGCTCTGAGCCTTTCTCTCACCCTTGGCTGCAGTGCTACACCGGAGGAATTGCAGTTAGAAGAGCGCATAATGACTGAGGTAAACTACCAGTTGAATGCTCGGTGGAATGAACTTGAGCAAGCTGCAGAAGTTGTTGCGCGAAATAAGGCCGAGCGCTATCTCAAAGAACACCTCACAGAAATCTACAAAGCAGATCGAGATGAGGTAGCAAAGGCGGTCATCGATGACTTACTGGCTCGAAAGTTTGATGAAGAACTTTCAGTAACAACGGTAGAGAGTAGTATCCGAGAAGCAAACTTCTCTCCTGATTTTCTTCGTATCAAGCAGATGAAGGAAGCAACTGTTCAGATAGAAGGGAAATATGACGTTGGAACAGGAGTGATTGTTTATTCTGGCCCGGTAGAAAATAGTGCCAGAAAGAGTGTCGTCCTCACCTGTTACCATGTCGTGAGGAATATCTTGTCTGAAGAAGACACCAAGAAAAATGGTATTTCATGCACGATATATAAACGTGGTGGACAAGAAATAGCACAGGCGGATCTCATCGGGTACGATAAAGAAAAAGATTTAGCACTTCTCTGTATCCGAGGGGAACGTCTCGAACAAGATCCGACTCCGTACTTTTTGCCAAAAGAACAACTCTCTCTCTTACAAGAAGGTACAGCGATCTCAACGTACGGGGGACAGTTAGGTGTTACTCCGTTTCTTAGTGAAGGGAAGTTCACTTTGTTGGGACACCGTAAGAGTGACAGTACTTATAACATGGTGAGTGCTCCAGCGTTTATGGGGAACTCAGGTGCGGGCATCTGGCACTTTATCGATGCGGGCGATCAGGGGGTGCCGCTTGGATTTTATGTCGGGATGTACGCGAAAATTTATACCCATGGCAGTAATCCAACGATGCCCATACCCCACATGGGGCTGAGCGTTCCACCTGAAGAGGTGTATGATTTTCTAGCGCTTTCAGGGCTTGTTCCAAACGCTCAGACGTTACGGTTAGAAGCACTTTCGATTGCACCCTTTGGCCTCACGAAGGAGACGGGTGCGAAGCAAGTAGAGCGCTGATACATGAGACTACTGACCCATAAGCTAAATCAACAATGATTTCGTGTGGTTAGCTAGCCACTTTGAGTAGCTTCAGAAAGAGGTTCAAACTAGGTTTTAAACGAAGTAGAGTTTCTCAAACTGCGGTTGATACGCCGCCTTCTGAACAAGGGAGAGAGCATTTATGTCGAGTATGGGGACTCCTCAGGGGCGAGCGCACTATCACAAGAATGTTCATGGACAGTACTACAGACCCACTCGTCAAATACTAGCTTCAGCACGTGGTGCGAACTTCTTTCCCTCAAAGAATGGTTTGAAGTTCCCGGACTCATTTCAAGGGAAAAGAGGGGCGCGTGAACAGGATGATAAGAGTCCGGTTGCTGAGCTTGGGATGGAAGAGCTTTTGGAGCGCGCGCGCAAAGAAAGAGAAGCGCTACTTCCTATCTACAAAGTGCGAGATGAAATCCTTCACCGGGTAGCCAATTCTCCTGCTGTTATTATCACAGCAGAAACGGGAGCTGGAAAAAGTACTCAGGTGCCGCAGATGCTCCTTGATGCTGGCTACTCAGTTGTTCTTACTCAGCCACGACGTCTTGCAGCTTACTCAGTGGCGAATCGGATTGCTGAAGAAAGAGGGGGAGAGCTTGGCGGAGAGATTGGTTTTAAGCATGCCTTTGAAAAGTCAGTCGGTCCTGACACAAAGCTTGTGGTAACCACTGATGGATATACGCTTCGAAGTCAGTTGAATTCTCATAAACATGTACCAGATGTGCTCATTATCGATGAGTTCCATGAGCGTAATCAGTCGATGGATACCCTCATTGCGTTGCATCGCTTAGCTCGCCAACAAGCAGTGCTACCGGATGGCTTGAAGCAAAAGGTGCCGAGACTCGTGATCATGTCAGCGACTCTCGATGCAGAGGCGATATCGAAAAAGCTTGGTAATGCTCCGATTGTTCATGCATCGGGACGTAGTTATCCGATTGAAACGAAAGCAGCAGGCGCGTCAATGGTAGCCGATGTATGCGATCTGGTAGCTGAGGAGAAAAACGTCCTCGTGTTTCTCCCTGGAAAAACTGAGATCCGAATGTTTCACGAACGACTCATGGATACAGGGATTAATGCAGAGATTCTCCCGCTGCATTCTAAACTGCCTCATGAGGAGCAACAAAAATCGATGAAAGTCTACGAGAGGCCAAAGGTAGTACTCGCGACAAATATCGCAGAGACGAGTATTACCATCGCTGATATAGATGCTGTCGTGGATTCAGGTCTCGAGCGGGATATGATTCTGCTGGATGGAGTAGAGACGTTGAGTATTCATCCCATCTCTCAATTTAACCTTGAACAGCGCCGAGGGCGATGTGGACGGTGTGGACCGGGTACATACATTTACCATGGAAAGGAAGCGATTAGTCACCTCCCAAAAGTCCCCACACCAGAGGTTCAACGAGTTCCATTGGGAGATCTTATTCTTACTCTTACGGCGGCGGATCACTCGATTGAGCGTTTGCCGTATCTCGATGCGCCATCGGAAGAGCATGTAGAGCTTGGACGGAAAAAGTTACGATTGCTCGGATTGATGAGCCCGCAAGACCGGATTACGAAAATCGGGGCGCGAGTCGCTGAACTGCCCGTTACCGTTTCAGATGGAGCAATGATTGTGCACGCAGAGGGGCTCGCGGAAGAGCGCCGCGAGCTGGCACCAGTGCTTGAGTTAGCGATTGACCTTGCTGCGATTCATGCGGTTGAGGGAGTTCTACTGCCTGAGAAGAGACGAACCTGGATACGATATACGGAGGAAGTCCAAAGCGATCCTATTGCTCATCTACAGTTGCTGCATGCAGCGGAGGCGCGTGATTTTTCACGGGTCGATAAGATGGGATTGGATCCGTTATCCGTAAAACGTGCGATTGAGTACCGAGCGCTTTTGACCGAACGATTGGGTCTCGGAGAGCGTCCAGCTGAGCTGTCAGAGATTGTTCAGCGCTTGGTGACGAACGAAACAAATGGAAAGCCAGATGAGTACGTAAAGAAAATACGGAAGGGACTCCTCGAAAGTCTCCTGATGGGACAGATGGATTCTGCCTTTGTGGCGGTTGAACGAGATGATAGATCCGTCCTTTATAAAAGTCTTCAAGAGGGTGGAAGTCGTAAGCTAGGCAAGGGATC
>JBMTVV010000231.1:0-3895 GCA_049451755.1 Bdellovibrionota bacterium | reverse complement strand
GCGCAGGATGTCGCCCCTTGTATGTGATGCGGGCTGCCTACGACGAGGGGAAGATTCTCATCGGGAGAGAAGAGATCACAGAGGTCATCGACCAGCCAGAGACGACCCCAGAAATTCGCTCTAAACTCAAACTTGTGCTCCGCTCGCGGGAGTTTGCTGAGCACCATCTCGGACTCAACGCCAAGGAATCGTTCACTCAGTATAGCCATGTCTCAAAGGATGTGCTCGCGTGGGTGCTCCTTGCATCGAAACGAGACGCTTTTGTGCCCTACACATGGTGGTATCCAATTGTTGGTACCGTCCCGTACAAGGGGTACTTTCATGAAGAAGATGCTCAGAAGGATATCAGGCGACTTGAACAAAAAGGGTATGAGACGTGGTTGAGAGGAACTGAAGCATTTAGCACCCTTGGTTGGTTTAACGACCCCGTTCTCACGACAACCCTTCGTCACCCGCATCACTCAGTGGCGAATACCGTTATTCACGAGATTTTCCATCAAACCCTCTGGATAAAAGGCTCCGTTGATTTCAACGAAAGTGCAGCGAATGCAATTGGTGGACTTGGTGCAATTGACTTGTTCCTCGCCGAGCGAAGTCAGTGCCAAGACAAGACGTGCTCAGATATCGCCGAAGAGCGGCTACAAGCAAGCCTTCGCGATTGGGAGTTCGAAAAGGAACTCGGTGGTATCCTCACTGACCTTCAACGTGCACTCGAAGAACTCTATAACTCATCCCTTTCTTACGAAGAAAAGCTTACCCGTCGGGACGAGGTATTCGACAGTATCACTTCTCTATTTCGCGCTCGCTATCCTAAGATGCAAATCTTACAATCGCTTAATAATGCAGAACTCCTTCAACTCACCCTCTACCGAAAGCAACTTCCGCTTTTTGAGAGAGGATTTTACGGATGCCAACAAGAGTGGTCATGTTTTGTCGATCTCTTTCGAAAAGTCGGAGAACACCATAACTCGGATCCCTTTCATCGTTTCGCAGAGCTCGTTGAGAAGCTCCCCAAGCCTCTCGCAGGTGACGAAGGGTGATGAAAACGGTATAAGGTATCCGGGCAAACAATACCGAGCAGGAAAAAGCGAGCATGAATTTTATCGACTACTTAGAAAACTCAATCGAGAAACGAAAAAGCCTCCTCTGTGCTGGATTCGACCTTCGGCCAGCTGATATCCCAGAATGTTATCACGATCGATCTGATGACATAGAAACGAGAACTGAAAACACCATACGAAACTACTATACCGCGGCGTTACAAACTATCGAGCCCCACATCGCTTGTATAAAGCCAAATATCGCCTTCTTTGAGCAGTACGGCATGGGAGCGATAAAAGCACTCGGAGCTATCTGTGACGAGGCTCAGAGGCTTCAGGTGCCAGTCATCCTTGATGGGAAACGAGGAGATATTGGCTCAACGAATGTAGCCTATGCGAATGCATTTCTACGCAACTCTCAAAGGGATGGTGATGGCGCGCAGAGTTATGATACCTCTCAACCGTTTCCACTGCAGACCCTTTGTGATGTCGATGCTCTCACCGTCAATCCGTTTCTGGGACTTGAATCTACCGAGCCCTTCATCGAAACGGCCCGCGCAAATGGCAAAGGGCTCTTCCTTTTAGTAAGAACATCCAATCCTGATGCTGGCTTTTTACAGGATGCACAAAGCAGTAACGGGAGATCTATTAGTGAGTGTGTTGCTGACTGGATTCGATCACAAGAGGAATCTCTTAGGGGTGCATGCGGTGTATCAGCGCTTGGCGCTGTAGTGGGCGCGACTGCACCGGAAGAAGCCCTAAGACTCCGTGAGCTCATGCCAACGAGTCTCTTCCTCGTTCCCGGATATGGAGCGCAGGGAGCGGGCGCTCAAGAAGCCCTTGCGGGAGCTATCCCGGGTAGCGGAATGAAGGGGCGTGGAGTGATCGTCAATAGCTCCCGAGGGATTTTCACGTTTCAGGGAAGCTCACTGCCAAAAGAAGACGAAGATTTTCGAGCTCAGTTGCAAGAACGAACACTCCTTGCAAAGAACGATCTGATGCTGGTTTAGACCCATAATACCCCTCGTAAAGCACTTGACCTGTGCCGCTTAATGTAACAAGTGCAAGCTCAAGAGTAACCGTGCCTTCAGTGGCTATGCTGCTGTTGCTGGGTTCTCTTCCCCACCTGATGTTGGGCTATATGTCCGGGCTAAATCAGCGATAAGATCTACTAGCTCCGCGGGATTTAAAGGCTGCGAGCGGTCCTTCCCTTTGCCAACCCCGAGCAGCTTTAACGGCTTTGCCCTTCGCTCACCTCCATGACCGACAACCTCCATGGGCGAATCTGCACGTTTACTCCTATCGATCACTTCCAAGACGAATGCCTCCGGCTCACTCTTCCGGAGTAAGAGGGTATCTGTGAGAGATCTCTTCGGAGAAATTCGGATCTCCACATCTTCCTGACCAGGAATTCTGATTGTGACAGGCTTTGAGAGATCATGCTCCTCTCCCTCAACGAGTGGAAACTGATTGAGCACATTCTCTAATGCTGACCGCGAGGTGATGACCGTACCCCGTGCACTCACATTCTCTACCGGGCTCGAGACCATCTGAAAGAGCTCTCGCAGTGCTGGATCCATCTTCGTCGAATTATCCCACAATGTCCCTTCAAAAGTACTCTTTAAAAGGGTCTCAACTTCTGCCTTCGCAGTGTCAGAGCTCTTGGCGTACTCCAGTAACTCAGCACTCGTCATTTCCTTCCCGTTTAACTCAAACGAGAGCCCTGCCATGGTCGATCCTCGTTGATCCAAGTTTTTCATCAGGGTGCCTTTCCCGATAAAGGTATTTATGAGGGCACCGATTTTGTTGAGTCCATCGGCATTAAAGTTAATAAGACGACTATCTTCGACTCGCATCTTATCACCATCACAATTCTCACCGAATGTAACGTCTTTGTAGGTCTCGCCCTTCCAGAGTGATGAGTTAAAGAGGCATTTCACAAATGTCTTTCCATTGACCATCAAAGCACTAACCAGTTCTCCTACATGGCTTACCTCTTCGATAGTTTCGCGATCAATAGAGGGACCTTGGGCCTCTCCGAATTGATCATGATTGTAACCAAGTGTCGATTCTTCGGCGGTATTTGTGCCTTTTGGATTGGCATTACTTGGATTAGAGCCCGCTTGGTGTGGCATATCTTTACTCCGTTCACTCCCATTATCCCACTGCCAGAGAGTATACCTCAATAATTTAAGATAAACCTATCCTCCTTCATCATTATGGTACGAAGAGGTGCCAAAGACTCATAATCTGGCTATCTCCCAGAAATATTTGACACTTTTTATCTCCTCTGTTCCAATCTGCTATTCATGGTTGCTTCATCACACACTACAACAACATCGTCTGCTGGCTCCCAAAACGAAGAAACGATGAAAGAGGGTTCCCTTGTCGTTTATGAGAATGAGGGGCAGCCACAACTCGGTGTCGTTATCGGCACTAAGGGACAAAAGCTTCGAATCCTCACGATGCGGTGTCGCGAGGTTGAACTCCCCTCGTCACGCCTTGATATAATCCCTGGCAAGCTACCTGCAACGGTGATAACTCATCAGGAAAAGGCCGAATATCTTCTTACGCACCGAGATGAGGCTCTTGAAAACGCTTCTCATTTTCCAACCGAAGAGCTGTGGTCGTTCATTCATGAAGACGAGCGTGAGTACTCTCCTAAAGAGCTCGGGAGCCTCTACTACGGTGAGCACGGCTTACGCGAACACCTCACTCTTCGGTTCGCCCTGTATGAAGATGCTATTTTCTTTAAGCGGAAGCGAAATGACTTTATACCGCGGACCGTCTCGACAGTAGAAGAGCTACAAAAAGCGGAAGCAGCACGTAGAGAAAAGGAATACCTTCTTAACGTA
>JBMTVV010000230.1:0-3924 GCA_049451755.1 Bdellovibrionota bacterium | reverse complement strand
TGGACGTTCCACCATCAGATAAGTTGAATGAAGAACATTTACCGTCTGTTGTCCAGGTACAACGGTTTGCTGCCTCTACTCCCTCTCGCAAGGCAGTATAACCATGGTATGCGGTGCTTACATCGTATGCACCGATCATTATTATGAAGAGGATTGGAAGGGTGAGAGCAACTTCCAACAGTGAGTAGCCGGAGGCTCTCTTGAAATGAATGATATAGGGAAGAGAAGGGGGAACTTTAGTCAGTTTTAAGAGATGCTGCTTTTTCGAGCTTCCTGTCGTGAACATAAGTTACCTCCGTTGAAACGTGCGCGACTCGATAGAAACGAACAGATGAAGCTGAATTGGTCTCACCTGAAGCTTTTCATTGGGGATGAGAGGAAGGGCGCTCTCTCAGAAAACCCAACTCAGCACGGATAAACGAGGTATCGCCGAGATTAGAAAGAAGTTTCCAAAACCTTCGGATTTTCTAAAGCTAAGATAAACCGTGTTTGAAATAAACAACTTTTTCACTCTGGGTGTGAAACCAGTCTAGTAGAAATGTCTCCAAATGTGAGATGAATGAGGGCAAGTGGTAGCAAAGACGGGGGAGTTTTTCTATGAAGATCCTGGTGCCGGTGAAGCGAGTTCCGGACTATGAAGCAAAGATAAAGGTAAATGCTGAGCAAAACGGTATAGTTACAGATGGAATCAAATGGATTGTCAATCCATTTGATGAGATAGCTGTTGAGGAGGCCATTAAAATACGCGACGCAGGCGGAGCTGAAGAGGTGGTTGTTGTGGGAATTGGTCCCGAGGATGCCGCCACGCAGTTGAGATATGCAATGGCAATGGGTGCTGACCGAGGCATTCTGGTAACGTGTGATGGTTATGTGGATTCAGCGCTTGCTTCGAGGATTCTAGCGGAGGTCTATCGACGTGGTGATTACGGTCTTATCATCATGGGGAAACAGTCTATCGATTCAGATGCGAATCAAACAGCGCAGTTGTTGGCTGAGCATCTTGAGTTGCCTCAGGCATGTTTTGCCTCAAAAGTTGAACTTGGAGATGGGCAGGCCTCAATTACTCGGGAGGTTGATGGCGGGTTAGAAACTCTGCAGGTATCGCTTCCATGTGTTATCAGTACTGATCTACGGTTGAACGAGCCTCGATATGCGTCTCTACCGGTAATTATGAAGGCAAAAAAGAAGCCACTTGATGAGCATACCCTCGAAGATTTTGCGATAGAAGCAGGTGTACAGGTAAAGGTATTGCGAATGTCACCACCACCATCTCGTACTGCGGGTAGAAAGGTTGAGGATGTTGCTGAACTTGTCTCAGCGTTACAGAATGAAGCGAAGGTATTGTAGGGAAGGTTTGTAGATATGAGTGGATCAGTTCTTGTTTTCATCGAGCAGCTAAATGGCGAAATTCAGAAATCAGGGCTCGTTGCTCTTCAGGCGGCCCATACATTAAAAGAGAAATGGGGTCTGTCGTCTATTGCTACACTGACCCTCGGTAAAGGTGCTCGAGGGGCATCAGAGGCTCTTCTTCAATATCCTGTGGCGAATGCATACTTCTCAGAGGATGTGGCTGTCGAGCAATATAGAGCAGCTCCCTATAAAGATTTTTTCCTAAAAGCCTTTTCTGAAGCCGGGGCCTCTGTAGGAGTCGCGGCAGCAACATCAACTGGGAAAGATTTTATGCCACGGGCTGGCGTGCAGTTACGCGCTGGTCAAGCCTCTGACATTATAGCAGTTAATGACGATGGTTCTCTAAGGCGCCCAATGTATGCAGGCGATGTACTTGCTGATGTAGAGATTGTAACGGAGAACAAACTAGTTACTGTGCGGGTTTCTGCATTTTCACCGCTTGAGACTAGTGGAGGAGTAGGGGGTAGTGTCGCTGACTTAGGAGCCCTCGATGTGACACCAATTGCTGGTAACGTCATTGGATTTGATGTCTCCGGTGGTGACCGGCCCGAGCTAACTGAAGCGGATATCGTTGTAAGTGGCGGTAGAGCGATGCAGTCATCTGAAAACTTTGAGAAGTACATCTATCCACTTGCAGATGCTCTTGGCGCAGCAGTGGGCGCCTCGCGAGCTGCGGTAGACTCTGGGTATGCTCCGAATGACTGGCAAGTAGGGCAGACAGGGAAAATCGTTGCGCCAAATCTCTATGTTGCTGTCGGAATCTCAGGAGCTATTCAGCACTTAGCGGGGATGAAGGATTCAAAGACTATCGTAGCTATTAATAAGGACCCAGAAGCTCCCATTTATGAGGTGGCAGACTTTGGCCTCGTTGCAGATCTTTATGAAGTTGTGCCCGAGCTAACTGAGAAGATTCAGGCTGCAAAAGCGAACTGAGGGCCATTTTAGGGGAAATTGTATGCCTTCAAACACACGGTGGCGTAAACAGCAATATTCACAAGTCATATTGGTTGGTGTCCTACTAGTTGGGCTCGCTTTGGGGGTGTACGGGTATGCTGGATTTCGTGAGAAGGCAAGCTTATTGCCGGTAACCTTTGTCTCTGGTACGCAAGAGACGAGTCGCGTTTATCTCGAGATTGCGAATACCCCCTCTGAGAGGGAGAAGGGCCTCATGTTTCGTAAGCGCATGGACGAAGATCGTGGGATGCTCTTTATCTTTCCGGTTGAAAGGCAGCAATCTTTTTGGATGAAAAACACCTATATCCCGCTTGATATGATTTTTGTTTCTTCTCAATTCGAAGTCGTTGGCATTGTGGAGAATGCGACTCCTTTTTCTGAAGAGCAGCGTTCAGTTCCGGGTGTTAGCAAATTTGTCATTGAATTAAGCGGTGGTCGAGCCAAAGAACTAGGGATCAAGGCGGGCGATAAAGTAAATCTGCTAAGTGAGATTCCTCCTGCAGCATAGCATCCCACTGTCAGCACTACTTGCTCGAGTCTCATAATTATTTCGACGGTTGAGCTTGACGCCACAAAAAATTATTTAACAGTGAAGTCAGGAACAAACTGCTTAATGAAGGTGAGATGTTCGGTGAACGTCGTTGAGGCATACACATTGATATTGTCAGCCGCACAGAGTGGAGAATCAAAGGTTGGCCGGAGCAAGTAGCTAGAGACTCCCACAATACGCCACTCACCACTCTCTAATGCAATCAGGAGTGGCCCCCCAGAATCTCCTGTGCAGATCCCTCCCGTTTTGCTGGTCGTATCAGAGATAACCGCCGACTCAGAGGATTCAATCACGCGGATATCCGTAGCTCTTAAAGCCCCGTCAAGACCTGAGGGAGGAATCCCTGGAGTCGTATTTCCATATCCTGCAGCTACATGCCTGATAGGACTTTTCATCTCTTCAGTATCACTCAATCCCCTGAGGGGTGGAATAGTGGTGGTGGAATCGAACTCAAGGATAGCTATGTCTGCGTACGACGAGGTGACCTCAGGGGTGTATTCAGGGTGTGGAGTGAGCGCTGTTGTTGAAAATGATTCTCCTCCTATAATCACGGTGACAGACGATATGGTGGCAGAGGAAGAAGGGAACAAGCAGTGTGCAGCCGTAAGGATTATCATTGGTGAGCTTTGAATGATACTTCCCGAACAAACTCCAAAATTAGGCTCTTCATCTGTATTGAGTAGTAGTGGGACAACCGGAGAGCTATCTTCATCACAGACGTATCCATTCACAATCCGATTGGAAGAAGAGACGAGGTTGCTACTGACTGCACTACATGCTGATGGGATGTCGCCGCGTAAACAGTCCCTCATCCCTCTTATACGTGTCTGTAACCTATTACGTAGGGCAGGTGATGCGATTGTCTTCCTCCGCTTGCGGAAGGTTTTAATCAGAGCACGGGCTTTTTTCCGAGTAATTTTCTTATAGTTCGTTTCATCCTTTGAACGGTATACACGATGGGTCTGAGCATCACAAAAGAATCTGCGTGCAGTATCTACAGGCGTAAGCGA
>JBMTVV010000229.1:0-3935 GCA_049451755.1 Bdellovibrionota bacterium | reverse complement strand
GCCATCAATTCTCTTTGGAGCGGTAGGAACTGCTGGCCAACGGTGCACCTCAACACGGAGACTCCTTGTTGCCGAGGGGATTTATGATGAGCTGAAGCAGAAACTGGCACAGGCATATGGACAGGTACGTATCGGAGATCCGCTGAGCGATGAGACTCTTATGGGTCCACTCATTCATACGAAAGCGGTAGAGGATTTTGAAAAGGCGGTCGTTCACGCAACAGAGCAGGGTGGGATTGTGCTTGCCGGCGGAGCGCGCGCAAGTGGTCATGCGTCAGAGCTCTACGTACAGCCAACCCTCATTGAGATATCTCACGAAGCTGCGATTGTTCAGCAGGAGACGTTCGCTCCAATCCTCTATCTCATAAAGGTAAAAGATTTGAGTGAGGCGATTGCTCTTAATAATTCCGTTGCGCAAGGGTTGAGTTCTGCGCTCTTTACGGAATCCGTTCGCTCGGCGGAACAATTCCTCTCGTATGCTGGGAGTGATTGCGGGATAGCGAATATTAATATTGGGACTTCTGGAGCTGAAATTGGTGGAGCGTTTGGCGGAGAAAAAGATACGGGGGGTGGTCGCGAATCTGGCAGTGACGCTTGGAAGCAATATATGCGACGTCAAACGTGTACCATTAACTATTCTAATGAATTACCGCTTGCCCAGGGTGTAAAATTCGAGCTCTGATAGAGCATCTTTTTGTACTCGTATAGAGGGATATCTAGCCCTCATTTTGTGGAAAATTACTCCGGGATGTGTAAGGATTTTGGGGTTAATGCGGAGTCCTGCCAAGGGCGACAAAAGCTGGAGCAATGCAATGATGAAAAAGTTACGGGTAAGAGGAATGTTCGCACTTGTGCTAACACTTGTTGTCGCGTGTTCTGTGATGAGCCTTTCAGGCTGCAAAAAGATCTCATATGACCTGACAAAGAACTCTGAACTCGAGGATTCTCCAGAGTACACAGTAGGCTTTGATCAAAATCTTTCTCCTGCAGAAGGAGAGGTGAAAAAGGCGAACTAACTTCGATTGCGTTGCAGTCTAATTGAGTTGTAGCGTAATTGGTCGGGTGTAGTAGAGAGGATATTCTTCGCACTCCTCGGTAAGGTCCGCAAATGCAACTCGACAATCCAACTCTAGGATTGGGACAACTCTAGGATCGGGGGAACTCCAATATCGGAGAATTGAGTAGGCAAAGAGCACTCCATTGAACAGAAGGAGGAGTGCCAGAAGAGAGCAAAAGAGTAAGGAGCACATTATGACGTTTTCACTCATGCAAGAAGTCCAAGAGCGTGGTCATGAACAGCTAGTTGTATTTCACTACCCTGAGGTGGGTCTGAAGGCTTTTATTGCGGTGCACAATTCTGTACTGGGCCCAGCACTAGGTGGGTGTCGATTAAGAGCCTATGAAAACGAGAACGAAGCAATTGAAGACGTGCTTCGGTTATCAGAAGGGATGACCTACAAGAGTGCTATCGCGGGTATGCCGCTCGGTGGTGGAAAAGCGTGTATCTGGATTGATCCTCATTTTACCGAGAATCGTAGAGAGCTATTCAATCAGTTCGGAAAGTGTGTTGAGTCTCTCAGCGGACGCTATGTCACTGCTGAGGATATGGGAACTACTGAACAAGATGTTGCGTGGATTAAGGAACACACTCGCTTTGCAACGGGAGTCTCCAGAGAAGAGGGAGGGGCAGGGGACCCTTCACCGTGGACTGCAAAAGGGGTAGTTCAGGCGATCCTTGCAGGGGCTGAGGCTCGGTTTGGAACGAAGGATTTGACAGGTAGAACTATCTCTGTGCAGGGAGTTGGTCACGTTGGTCGATATATTGTCGAGCAGCTCTGTGCACTTGGAGCGAATCTTACGGTTACTGATTCGTATGAAGAAACGCTTCGTAGCGTAGTGAATGACTACGGGGTTAAGGCTGTCTCTACTGATGAGATATACGATGTGGAAGCCGATATATACTGCCCGTGCGCTATTGGGCAAACAGTCAATAAAGAGACGCTACCACGATTGAAGTGTAGTGTTATTGCGGGTGCTGCCAACAATCAGTTGTCGGATCCGTCCATGTACGGGCTCATTGAAGAGCGAGGTCTCCTCTATCTTCCGGACTTTGCCATTAACTCAGGGGGAGTCATCTCCGTCGGAGCTGAATTGAATGAGTCTGGGGGGAACGAGGAGTGGGTGACCAAGAAGGGCAATGCGATATACGACACTACGCACCAGAGCATCGCTGAGTCTGAAAAGAGAAAGCTCTTTCCAGAGCAAGTAGCGATTCAAATTGCGAAAGAGCGAATTGAAGCAGCCCGCTAAAAGAGAGCAGGACTTCTTTAACTCTGGTCTCTTCAGGTAAGTGGTGACGAAAGAATCCTCAGTATTTCTTTGCTGCCCGGCATCTTCTTTAGGGCATCTTCGGCAAGAGAGGTGTGAGTGACTTTATTATTGCCGGTCCAACGCATGGCCTCAGTCTGTGGCCCACCCCCAGAAATCAACAAGCGTTCTATTAGCAGGTGCTATCTAGCTAAGCACTCAGTATCCCGTACTGAACTTCCATTCTTGAAATGAGCCCTCGTAGCCCTTCACCTTTCTCATAATTCTAAGGTCCCTTGCACTGCTGAGGAGCTCATGAAGTGCTCATCAAAGTTTTACAAAATTGAGACAACTCCCGGAAAAGGATTCGGCTACCATGCTAGCCGTCCCAGTTCGTAGGTTCTTAGTCATCGATGGTTTTTAGGCAGCCTTATCTTATAGATGGAGGAGCTTATGCGATCTCAAGATGAACACGCCCACTTTCCAGATTTCTACAGCGATAATACATGGAGTAGTGAATCCTTTCCCTCAATGCCCCGGGATGAATATCGCGATGCACGAAAGGAGCCCATGGCAGTTCGAAGCGGGGAGTCGCCGTCAGGAAAGAGCAAGAAGCAAACACCCAAGGAACAAACTGCAAAAGATAATTATGAGAATACAGGTAGTAAAAGCGAGGATGATGCACTAAGAACAGCTCAGTTGGAGGAACAGAAGGTCACGCAAACAAGAAGAACATGTCCTCTAGAAACGTTAAGCTTCTCAAGCAAGAGTGAAGCGGCTTGCGGGATTATGCTCGAAAAATATGTTCAGGATTTTCAGCTCGTACCAGGAAAGACATTCCAAATTCCAGTTGGATCGAAAAAAATTGATTTTCAGTTGGAGGGCGTATTCGTTGAGTTTCACCCAATCCAACTCCGACATGAGTTCGCATCAAAAAAAGCATATGAGCAGTTTAAAGTCGCAATAGGACGGCTAGAAGATTGGCAAAAAAATGAGTTACAGGAAATCTTGAGCGAAGAGTTCCAAATGCAGTACAAGAAAGGCCGAGTCAACATCCTCGGCTGTTTTGACGAGACAAAAAATTCAGAAGTCATTGTTTGTTATAGTGGGAGTGACTTCGTTGATAATGTCCTTATGCGCTTTGGCTCACGCTCAGAACTGCCGTCCCGCAATAAGCTTCTTGAGGAATGGAATAGCCTCCGAAATGGAATGAAGCAGCGTTTTCATCATACCGAAGAGTAACGTGTAAGATTCCATAGAATGTGTTCGACATCCTCTCTCGGAGGGTGTTCCCTGCTATTTCTCGCTGACGAGAAAAGCCTTCATAAAATCTTATAATAGTGGGAACCCCGGTGAGGTTAGCTCTCACGGGAGTACATGTTGTTTGGTAGCCAGTATTCAATAGCCGCTTGTTCAAAGCTCAGTGGAGTGAGAATACTCTATAAAATCTTTGATTCCCTCGGGTGTTTTCTTGCCGCTCGAGTATAATAGGGATATATGGTCATTCGTTCTGATTTCATAGAGGGTCTCTCTCTTGAGGAAAACCCCTTTCAGTTAGCTTCTGCATTTGTTCCGAGTGGAGACCAACCGGGAGCTATCGCTCAACTCCTAGAGAATCTCGAGCACGG
>JBMTVV010000228.1:0-3935 GCA_049451755.1 Bdellovibrionota bacterium | reverse complement strand
TCCAGAGCCACTGTCGCGGCTTCTCCACCTACCCCAATATCGTATAATTCCTTTCGGTAGTGAGGCGATACTGAACATCAGGGACGATGTTCTTCCCTCTTCTGTCACCCAGTTAGCACAACGAGCGCTACGTAAGGGTGTTATCTCCCTTCAGTGCAAGGTCTCCCCGCCTCAGATACTTCCCACGTTTCCGAGCCGGCGAGCATCCACCGCGTTACGTGGACTCTTTCGTAGGGCGCCTTCAAAGAATCAAGCTTGCTTCGTGTTCACCGCTACTGAGAGTGCGGTTCCCGTTGCCTGGATAACAGTCTCACGAAGATCGGAGCATCATCGACATGTTGAACAGCTACAACGAAGCTCAGCGGCGCCCGTAGGGGCGATGGAGGCGTTACTAGTACATGCCGTAGAGTATCTTCAAGGCCAGGGGGTGGCGAGTCTGAGCCTCGGAGAGGTTCCGTGCATTATTCCAGATGATACCATGTTAGCCGATGGGTTCGTGCCGGAGCGGGTCTTTCGGGCACTCAATAGAGTCAGTAAGAGAGTTTTAGAACCTCGCTACTCGCCAGAGGGGCTTTATGTGTTTAAAAATAAATTTAATCCTAGGTGGGAGCCCGTTCACTGGATTATTCCGAAGCAAAAAGGAGTGACGTCGTTTGTGAGAACGCTTATCTCTACGGGGGTGATTCCCTTAATCTTCGAGCGTGAGACAAAAAGATTTCAGTGCTCTCATTCCTGCAGTTCCAACCTTATGTCCGACCGGATCTGATACAAGTGCGACTTCGTATCCAATCTCTTGTAGTCGTTTGACGTCAGAGCGTGCCCGCGTGATCGTCACTACATCATCACTCTCCCCGTGCGCCCAAAGAATACTCGTTGCAGAACTCTTTGCGCATAACTCTTCAGGCCACTGAACAAACCCGGCAAGAATCACTAGCGCATTAAGTGATACTCTTCCTGAGAGAAGTAAATGGGAGAGAATTCCTGCCCCCTGAGAGAATCCGAGTGCTGTCACTTTTTCCGGCTGAATACCGAAATCAGATTGAAGAGAGGCGAAGACTCGTTCGAGAGCAATGAGAGACTCTTCGAATTGCGATGTCGGAAACTCTTTCAGATCAGTATCCCACCAGCTAAACCCTCCTCTTTTATCTGGATACGGTGCTTCGACAAAGATTTGATTGGCACCTTCTGGTAGGGATCGAGAGAAGATTCGCATGATGTCACGGTGACCGGCCTTGCCGTGAACAAAAACAAACAAGGGGGCTGTCGCTGAGTGGCCACGTTCAATATGCGCATGCAGTTTCATGTACTGCACTCTAGTTGAACAGGTAAAATAGTTCCAGTATCTCCTCTCAGGAAGGAGCAATAATTTAGACAAACTTGAGTGGAAACGAACGACTCAAGGAGTCTGTCTTTCCATATTCGCGCATTGACTCTGCCAAACCGGCTAGTACGAGGATATGTTTTGGATCGATTTCTAGGTGGTCGCAGATGGCTCGAAAAGAAAAGACATAGTCCTCATCATCATTCAAAAAGAAGTTCCTCGCGTCTTCGTGCAGAGTGCCTTGCTTTTGGATGTCGTTAAGAGCCGACATGAGAATAGCTCGCAGCAGATTTCTCTCTGGCTCTGCAGGGTCCCACGGAACATACTCTTCATTGGCTACAAAGATGGCGGTATTTTTATCATCTCGCTTCATTGAGTTCTGCTCCTAAAACCGTTCACTGCACGGAACCTTCGTGGCTCAACGTGCTCAACCTACCTATCGACGTTATGAGCGAATGGCTTAATTACGATGCTCTCTATTTACAAATCGAGATGATTCTTTTTACTCATTAAAAGAAATGTTCATTCTAGTAGTAATATCAAGCTCTTGGATGTCTTTTCCACAATACCCTTAAGTCCTTTTCTTAGACGTTCGATAAGCAACTTGTAGGAGAAGAACGCAAAAAACCCCTACACAGCTCACATCGGAAGCGAGCTGATATGTCATGCCAAGGAGGGCAAAATGAAAATAGAAACACTACGAGACCCGGTCTCGTGGGCTGCGAGTACACCCCGTACGAAACATGTGAAGCGGGCAACTCGACTCTCACAGGCCGTCCATAGAGAACGTTACTCGAGTCGCAAACAGCGAGGACACTTTGACTCGAGTAACGATGAAGAGGCGGAATACGCCCACACAGATGAGCACACCCACCAAGAGCAGAGCTGGCGAAAGCGAGGCGCTAGCACTCTTGATGTAGTGGTGTAGCCTCAAAGGCGCAGACTCCGGTCGGAGAAGTACTCACTATGAGCATTCCCCTACCGGAGTTTCTGCCCTCTTTCTTTCATCACCATAATTCCTGATGGTGAAGTTCTGGTACGCACTGAAATTGACAAGGCTGCTCTGGTAACGGTGACTCATCCAGTTGGAGGCCGAGCCATCCCTGTGGTTGATTGAGTTCATACGGGGGTAAGAAGTGGTGTCCGATCTCTCCCTTGAAGCCAAACCTTCCATAATAATTCGGATCTCCGTATACGAGCAGTATACTGACTCCTCGAGAGGTCAAGACATCCCTGCCATGCTCGATGAGCGCTCGACCAATGCCACTTCGCTGAAAAGCAGGGTGCACCGCAAGGGGTGAGAGAATGTACCCGGATATCTCTTCATTCCCCTTCATGCTCAGTGGGCTAAAGGCGACATGCCCAATGAGTTGATTCTCGTTAAAACAGCCGAGGGAGATAACCTCAGCACCGGTGTTGAGGGGCGTTGTTGGCTCTGCCACCAAAGTTGTTGGCTTTGCAACCAAAGAAAGTTCACGTGCGAGCCCACCGACTAACGCACCTTCTGAGCCGGTAAAAGCTACTTGATACAGCTCTTTGAGCAATCCGATCTTATCCGCGGTAATATGGCGTATTTCCATCAAGCACTCCAAGTTCGTCGTAACCATAGAAGCTATCACCTATCGAGGTCGAGTCCCAGAATCAGGGGCATAAATAACTAAAGCTCTGCCGGCAAGGAAGATATATACGAAAATGGGAATTTTTAAGGTGAATAATCCGTAGGCTATGGCAGTATCAATCAACATTTTCTGGCGGAATTCGAGAATGGCGCTGAGAAGAGGTATTCACTCATGACGGAGTTCGAACCCGACAAGAGAAAGCGAGAGGATGAAGGCTTCTCGTCCCTAAGACCCCCTCGTAGGTGGCATCACCTATTGGTGACAGATGAGGAGTTTGAAATTCTTGATACCATTCAGCTCCTCAATAAGAAGAACACTAGTGACGGTGCGACGTTTTTAGAGATAAGTACAGCCCTAGCCACCCGCAGGAGAGTGCCCCCTGTAGATACGAAAGCGCTCTCCAAGCTACGAGGTCTTGAGGATATTGAGAAGCAGCGACTTGCCCCTTACTCAGGAACTAGAGAGATAGCGAGAACACTCGAAGATTTACTAGAACGCAGCTTAGTGAGGGGCTTCACTCCTGCTCCACCTTCTCATTATCGACAGCTTTCGGATGGGTCTGCGGCTGGCAACTATCAGCCACGTGCTCAATTACATGCAGATGGTGCTGAGCGGTATAGCCTAACACATCTTGGTATGCTGTTGTGGCGAGCCCGCGCTCAAGAACGATAAACTCCTCCTCTACTCGAAAAGAACCTGCTGGTGACTCTCATCGAAGAACTTCAGGGTCTTGGGGTTGCTAGGCTCACTTGGCCAGAAATATGATACTAGCATGATTAGCAGTCCAACAGCACTAGGTGCACCACAGCCAAAATCCAAACTTCCTCGATGGTTTCGTTCATACTGTTGCCTCGATACCCGCTCATTGGCTCTCTTTCGAATTGCTCTTGGTCTTCTCCTCCTCATAGATCTTATCAATCGGGCGAAATTCCTCCGAGCGCACTATACAGACTTTGGTGTCTTACCGCGCGGCCCACTTGTGACAGAGTTTGCCT
>JBMTVV010000227.1:0-3939 GCA_049451755.1 Bdellovibrionota bacterium | reverse complement strand
GATTCTTAAAGTGTTGTATTTGAAGATAGTCTTTATCGGAGTACCCGATGGTGTTTAATGCCAAGGTCATGGATGCTGGGACACGGATGGTAACAAGGAGGACGACTTGCTCATTGGCGAGAATCATCGGCATCATCGAACGCACAAACTGGCTAGACGGCGTCTCTTGAATAATGACCTCGTTACTCCCATCAAAGGCTCTCTGAAGTATCTCGGGTTGCAGTGGTGGTGGCGAGAAATAATCGATCGAAGCAGTGACGTTCTCTACTTGTATCAATGATTCTTCAGAACTTCGGAATATCTCTATTCCATAGAGGTCTTCATTAATTCGTCGCCGCTCTAAAATACTTCGAATGCCTTCTGTTCCACCAAGGTCAAGCTGTCGTGACTGCAACTCTTCACTCAGCTCTCGAGTAATCTGCTTTGAACGACTTTTCAGTGAGCCAAAATACATCTTTGCCACTTCGCGAGCCGCTTCTACAGAAGCTTCAGCAGGTGAACTAAACCACCCATCAATGGCTCGACTGAGGAGCCCACTAGAAACTGCTATGAGTAGCACTGCCGGAATAGCCGTTAATCCTACGATAGCACCTACAAGCTTTAATCGGAGACGAGAACCGTGTGTTTTCCTCTTTCTCTCGAAGAGCAGTTGATAAAAATTCCTCGCTACGAGAAATACGAGAATGAGCAGCGCCGCTATGATGAGGTTTACCAATCCAAAGACAACGACATTACTCGGCAAGTACGTGGAGCTACTTGTCGGCCGCTGCCAGTATACAAGCGCGAACAAGAGGAAACTCACGATCGAGAAAAGAAAGAGTCGAACGCTAATACCAGCTCGAAACCACCATACAAGAAAGCGTCTACGGGAAGAAACCATCAGTAATCCCCCTACCTACTGATACTCACTCATGGCTTCTCTTCCTGCCCCTGAGTAACAACACTGAGATCGAAATACTCCCATCCGCTATCTTCTCCGTACAAATTTACGACTCCAAAAGAGAGATAGTACGAGAGATCTGCGACAAACTTCGGAATCTGACCCCGACACGTTGTACGAACTCGAACACCAAGACGCCATCCAGTAGGATCTGCTTGAAACCGAGCATACGCTTCATCACCTCCGACATAATGCATCGAGAGGCTTTTCACGCGGGTGGCCTCTTCAATAGCATCCTCTATATTCAAAAGGGAGATACGCACTCCTTCGGCCTCATCACCAAGGCGATCTTTGTCTACTCGAAAAGCTTCTTGGACTGGATCATAGGTGAGATTATGAATCACTCGCTTGTGGGGAAGACATGACAATCCAAATCGGTTAATTCTTTCACAAAACTTGAAAATAAACCGATGCTCCAATGTAAGCCCCGCCTCTGCACATTCCAGAGAGTCCTTTTCATCAAGAGATGAAGAAACCGTAATCACAGATTGATCAGGCTTTACCCATTCAAGTCGAAAAGGGACAGCATGTGCCGGAGACAACAGGAAAAATTGCAAGAGGGATACACAGCAGCCAAAACATATACTCCGCAAAGTATTATGGTACCATGAACGTACCTGATAAGTTACCGATGCAAAGATTCTCATGAAAATAACTCGACATTCTTCGGGAGCTGCACGGGAGGTTCAATCCCTAGGTGTTCGTATGCGAGACGAGTCACCTCTCTCCCTCGTTTCGTTCGCGCAATAAAGCCATGTTGCAATAAGAATGGCTCATACACATCTTCAATAGTATTTCGCTCCTCCCCAATTGCAGCTGCAATGGTGTCAATTCCCACTGGACCCCCAGAGAATTTCTCGATGATGAGCGATAGAATCGTTCTATCCATCTCATCGAGACCGGCATGATCAACCTGGAGCCTCCCAAGTGCCTCATCAGCAATCTCACTTGTAATCATTGAGACACCTCTGTACTCGGCAAAGTCTCGCACCCTTTTTAACATCCGATTCGCTATCCGAGGAGTACCACGGGCACGGCCTCCGATGACGAGAGCTGCATCAGGAGCAATCTCCACCTGCAAAATACTTGCTGAACGAGAAACGATTGCTGCTAATTCCTCTGGCTCATAAAAAGAGAGTCGTAGCACCATTCCAAAACGGTCCCGCAACGGTGACGTCAACATCCCAGTTCGCGTTGTCGCTCCAACGAGCGTGAAGGGCTTTAGATCAATTCGAACCGACTTTGCTGATGGCCCTTGTCCTATCAAGATATCAATCTCAAAGTCCTCCATCGCAGGATACAAGACTTCTTCAACGACTCGTGGGAGACGATGGATCTCATCAATGAAGAGAACATCATTGGCTTCGAGAGAAGAGAGAATTGCGGCAAGATCCCCCGGCTTTTCAATTACCGGACCCGAGGTCGCCTTAAATCCAACGGTAAGCTCCTGTGCAAGTATCCGAGCAAGTGATGTCTTGCCTAACCCTGGAGGTCCATGCAGAAGAACATGGTCTAAGGAATCACTCCGTTTTCTCGCAGCACTGCATGCTATTTTTAAGTTCTCTTTTACAGCGGTTTGCCCCACATAACTATCAAAACCGGTGGGACGTAATGTAGCAAACTGTCTCTCCTCCTCAGATGAAGCACTCGATTGACGAAGCGCGAATGACCCGTCATCCCCACTCACATCCCAGCTTCCCCACCTCTCTACCGTATCCTCTTCGCTCACAAAGCGTCTCCCTGTCTCTACTTTATCCTAGAACCTGTCTCCACTTCACCGAAGAAATGGTTGCACCACCTCTACCACTACAGATAGGACTGCTACAGATACGCAAGCGCTGCCTTCACAATATCCCCCGCATCTTCTAACTGCGCCTTCCCTGATGTCGTCTGCCCTGACAATGCTCGGTAAACTGCCGTCTCCGCCTGTGCCTTCGAAAACCCGAGGGAGACAAGCGCAAGCACTGAGTCATCAGAGCTGTCAGAAACTCTAACCGATTCAACTCGCTCATAGAGCGAAGACGTCTCTACCGCATATGCAGAGAGCTTATCCTGGAGCTCAAGTACGATTCGCTCGGCCGTCTTCTTTCCTATTCCCTTTGTCTTCTGAAGACGGGAAGTCTCTCCACTTCCGATCACTCGAATCAATTCCCCGGCATCAAGAGCTGATAATATCTCCAGCGCACTCTTGGGACCCACACCATTGACTTGAAGCAAGAACTCAAAGAGCTGCTTTTCGATCGCTGTATGAAAACCATATAGTCGAATATCCGACTCTTTCATTTCTGTGTGAATAATGAGTGTTCCCTTCGCACCAACAGATAGCTGTTGCAGAGTAGACACGGGACAGTGGGCTTCATATCCGACTCCCTGAATGTCAACAAGGACTTTATTCCCAGCTATTTCTATAATCTGACCCGTTAATCGACCTATCATTCCTCTATTATACTCCCACGGCTGCTCACATTACGATAGCTACTCTGCCAAACTTGCTAACGCCGCTTCATCCAGTTCAAAGTTCGCAACAACCCGTTGAACGTCATCTAAATCTTCGAGCACCTCTAGGAGCTTTAAGAGCGTCTCAGCATCTTTTCCGCCAACAGTTACCGTATTGTTCGGTATTGAAGTGAGCTCCCCGTCGATCTCGACCTTGAGTAGCTCTAGCGCATCTCGCACCTCACCGAAGAGCGATGGCTCGCAAACGACTTCCCAGAACTCTCCATCATCCTTGAGATCCTCTGCTCCAGCATCAATCGCGCTCTCGTATAGCTGATCCTCAGAGATAGAACTCCTTGGTATCGTAAATACCCCCTTATCGGTAAATTGATATGCGACTGAATTCGCGCTTCCGAGACTGCCACCATATTTATTAAAAGCATGGCGAACCTCGGCCACGGTACGATTACGATTCTCAGTAAGTGTCTTCACAAGAATGGCAACGCCACCAGGCCCGTATCCCTCGTATAACACATCCTCGTAGTCTATCCCTTCCTGATATC
>JBMTVV010000226.1:0-3943 GCA_049451755.1 Bdellovibrionota bacterium | reverse complement strand
GATCTGTGAAGGTATGAGCATCCTTAGGATGTAGCAACTCTCTTGAACACATGTCTCTGAGTACGCCGCTTATTCCCGGCCGCGATAGAGCATCCCCCTTTACAATCCCCTGCCCCTCTTTCATAGTGACTACAGGGCAGACAGATTTCTCATGGCATGAATGAACTCGTCCGCTTCACCCGTATCCTCCAAAGGCCACCGGTATGCTCTCAAAAATTACTCGTATTCTTACCATATTCCTTATCGTTACTATTTCTGTCTCCGTCATCTATCTCAATCCTGAGCCAATTACCCTCCACTACGGTGGTGGGAAAGAGCTCAATGCTATGGGTGGCTTCATATTTCTTATTTGCTTTGCGCTTGGCGTCTTGGTTTCTCTTTATCTCTGGATTGTCTACGGGATGAAGGTCTACCTCCGTGAGCGCAGTTTCCGAACACAAGAGGTTCGGCAAGAACATTTCAACACCACATTCGTGCGAGCACGTGGGCTTCACTCCATGGGGAAATACGCACAGGCTCGAACTGAGTGGAAAAAAATTCTCAAACACGATCCAGCAAATCTCATCGCGCAACTAGAACTTTCAAAGACCCTGGAACAGGAAGGAGAACTTCTTCAAGCACTCAAAGTGCTCGACCGAGCCCGAGAGACATCGCCAACAAATATAGAAGTGCTCTTACAGGCAGCTCATCTGAACGAAGCCGTTGGCAATAAAACTGCTGCGCTCGATAACCTTGCTCTTATCCTCTATCACGACGCGAATACCTATGCCGCGGACAAAGCACGCTCGTTATCATTAGCACTCGGCCGAATCGAAGATGCAAAGGAATATCAACGCCAATATGAGTCCTTGGGTGGCGATAGAGATGACTATACGGCACTTGAGATACAGTACACATCGCTCAAAACACAACTTAGTGAGTCACAATCAGAATCGGAAAAGGGAACGAAGAAGGCAAATGAAGAATGGGCTACTCAGATACGCACCTTCGTCAAGAAGCACCCTCACTTCCTACCAGCAACACTTGAGCTCTTTCATCTCGAGAAACTCCTCGGCAAAGACGCAGAAGCAGCAGAACTCCTTGTCAGAGCCGCTCGAGAGACGCACGATCCAAATCTCTGGAAACAGGCGATTGAGTTCTGGGTTGAACGAGGCAATCAGGAGCGAGCCCTCTCTGCTGCCCGAACTGCCGTACGGTACGCCTCAACAAAGCGCGAACGCCAACTCGCACACCTACATCTCGCTCGAGCCTATGTCCTCACCTATCAACCTGAACAAGCGCTACTCGAACTAGCAGACCTCTCAGAACTAGAAGTATCTTCAGACTTGCTGCTTCGGAACGAGTATCTTGCTCTGAAAGGATACGGTTTACACCAACAAGAACACCAAGAGGAGGCTTCTCAGGTATGGAGACAATTGCTTCATATTGAGCGACCACGAAAACTCACTCTTGTTGATGGAGAAGATAAGCAGAAAACTGGTGAAACCTTTTTCCCAGTGCTCAAAAAAGAGAAACGATAACCGAATCGATAAAGAGTTTTTTTATGGAACATGCTCCGTTGCTCCTTTGTATCCTCGATGGAGTTGGTATCAATCCTTCTACGGAAGGAAATGCAGTAACGGCAGCACGAACACCGGTCCTCGATCGGCTCATGAGCTCCTCCCCTCATACAACGCTCATAACCCACGGTGAATCAGTGGGGCTCCCTGCTGGTCAAATGGGCAACTCTGAGGTAGGACACCTCAACATAGGCGCGGGAAGAGTTGTAAAGCAGTGGCTTTTAAAAATCCGAGATGAGTTTCAAGAGGGCAATGTCCAGAATGCACCTGTGATGAATGCTCTTATTCACAACATGAGAAAAATGGGTGGGAATCTTCATCTCATCGGACTCTGTAGCTTCGGAGGAGTACACTCACATCTTGATCACTTACTACAACTCATCCCCCTACTCCTGAAAGAACTTCCTGACACACGCATAGTACTGCACCTCATAGCTGATGGACGAGATGTGCCTCCACAACAGTTTTTGAAAGACCTTGATGCTCTGGAGCCCCTGATCCTCGCACATCCGACTCAGATACAGATCGGCTCTCTTTCGGGTCGTTATTATGCGATGGACCGAGACTCTCGATGGGACAGAACCGAGGCAGCCTATAACGTGATTACTGCTAAGAACTCTGCAGCTACGATGGAATCTCACTCTCCAGCGAAAACCTTTGAGTACCTACGGCAACACATTCATGAAAGCTATGAGAAAGGGATTACCGACGAATTTATTCTTCCTATTACGGTTGATGGGCAGGGATTTTCAGCCGATGATGGCGTAATCTTCTGGAACTTTCGTTCTGACAGAATGAGGCAGATTGTACGGGCAATCACCGAGGAGACATTTACCGAGTTCGCCCGAAGCGCCCCCCTTCCCGCTGCTAAAAATATCATCTGTTTCGCAGAATATGATCAGAGTTTCTCCCTCCCTGTTCTTTTTCCTCCCGAAAAGATAACAGACCATCTTGGAGAGACCCTATCACGCGCTGGAGTTACGCAACTTCGAATCGCTGAGACAGAGAAATATCCACATGTGACGTATTTTCTGAATGGTGGAGATGAATCACTGTGTGAGGGCGAAGACCGAATACTGATACCATCCCCTCGTGATGTAAAAACATATGACGAGAAACCAGAGATGAGCGCTGAAGCTGTTACTCAGGCTGTGGTGGATGATATAGAGCACAGCCGCCACCAGTGCATCATTCTCAACTTCGCAAACGGAGATATGGTAGGACACACCGGGCTATTTGAGGCTGCTGTTAGTGCACTTGAAACGGTTGATCGCTCTCTTGGTACCATACTTGAGGCACTCGAAGCGAAGAATGGGATTGCCCTCATTATTGCAGACCACGGCAATGCTGAACAAATGATCGATCCAAATACCGGAGCACCACATACAGCACATACGACCTTTCCTGTCCCAGCTATTCTCTTTGGAGAACGCGTCAAAGATTTAAGGCTACGGAGTCACGGAGCGCTCTGTGATGTTGCGCCTACTGTGCTTGAGCTACTCGATATTCCCATACCGCAAGCGATGACAGGCTCCTCGCTTATCGAACGGTAATACTCTTGCGATAACGCATCCCAAGAATATACCACACCCCTCCCCTCTTTTGAGGGAGAGGTAACATCACGTTCAATCAGGTCGAATAGTAAAGAAGGCAGGGGAAGTCTCTACCATTGCCGACTCATACCGAGGGTTCAGGATACCTAGGCAAGTTGAGGAATCTTTTGGCGAGCAAAATTTTAAGTGAACAAACTTTTTAGCGAGTAGGGAGTACGCGTACTCCGTTTGAGCCGAGAATATACAGCGGACACACAGATGATCAGAGGACATCTAAAAAAGGGAAGAGCCCAAGAACATGATACTTGCTTCAAAGCGCCTCTCTGCCCAAAAAACGAGCGTATCGTATCACCTCCCTCTCTTAGCTCTCTCTACTCACCCTTTTGCTACTCGGGAAGTGTTGGAGCAACTATCAGGGACTGCAAACAGCACCGAACCCGTACGCCTCTCCGTTCGGTGCAACGCTACGTACGCGAGTACGCAACGGAATTTCTCCCTGAGTCAGCATGGGACTTCATTCTCCCTCTGCCAGCCCGCTGGCGATCGATTCGAGAGCGGGGCTTTCATATTCCACTTATGATAGCAGAAGAGCTCTCACGAGTGTGTAACGGGAGGCCCCTCACGTTTCTTGAAAAGCATACCCTTATCTTCCCGCCGTGGCATGTGCTCCAAACCCCACAAAAGTTTCTCACAAAAGAACTTCGAGCCAAGAGGGCTCCCGTTCGACCAAGTATACTCTTGGGAAGGCGGCTTACTGACTGTTCAATACTGCTCGTCGATGATGTCATGACGACAGGAAAAACCTTGGAGGGGGCAGCAGAAGCAGTCCTC
>JBMTVV010000225.1:0-3947 GCA_049451755.1 Bdellovibrionota bacterium | reverse complement strand
GCGTGGGTTGGTGGTCGAGAATACTCAAAGAATCAGTTCGATCATGTTGCGCAAGCAAAACGACCTATAGGCTCTACCATAAAGCCCTTTATTTATTTGACCGCACTTGACCCCGCCCTTAACACCTACAAAACAGCAACTCTCCGTTCAGTTCTCCCAGACGAGCCTATCTCTGTTGAGTTACCGAACGGTGACCGATGGGAACCATCAAATGCTGACCGAAAATTTCGGGGGAAAGTAACCCTCAGATACGCGCTTGAACACTCGCTGAACCTGCCACCCATTCATGTAACACGGCAAGTCGGAGTAGAAACTATCAAGACCACCTTACAACGCTTTCAACTCCATCCGAATCCTCCTGCCGTACTATCCCTTGCCTTGGGGACTCTTGAGACGAACCTACTTTCTCTCACTGCCGCGTACGGAGCAATCGCGAACGGTGGAGTACTCGTCACACCAAGACTCTTTGATCGCATAGAGAATGGAGATGGAGATATTCTATTCAGCAGTTCCTTCTATCGTGAACCAGTCGCAGATCCAGGTGCTACATTTCTCGTTCAAGACGCACTCCAGGGAGTAATCACTCGAGGAACCGGAAGAAGTGCTCAGCCACGCACCCCGCTGACCCCCATTGGAGGAAAAACAGGAACTACGCAAAATGCCCGAGATGCTTGGTTTGTAGGGATGGCTCCAGGACTCGTAGCGGGAGTATGGGTTGGCTATGACAACAATCAACCGATACACCTCGGTGGCGGGCGAGCCGCCGCCCCCATCTGGAGACGGTTTATCGAGTGTAGCTCTCCATATCTAACCTCTATCGAACCTCTGATGCCCGTGAACGTCGCCCGCTCAGCGCTTGATGGTGAGACTGGCGACTTATTTACGGACCGGTGCCCAGAGCGACATGAAGTGTACGAAATTTTCCTTCGGGGGACCGCTCCAAAACGCCCCTGCACTCTTCACGGAGGTGTGGTATCGTCGGAAGAAGATTCAATGATACAAAATGGGAGAAAAAATGATCGGAGAGGGTTCTTTGAAAGGCTTTTTGGCAACTAGATCACTGTTACTGCTCACGCTTATCCTCCTGCTTTTTGTAGGGATATCACATACAGGCACAGCGTTGGCTCAAGATGCTGAGAATGTACAGAGTGATGAACGTGCGACATCGATCGCGGAAGAGCAGCAGAGTGACGATTCAGCTGACGAGAGCGAATTAGTGAGGGATGATACCGTACGGACGGCTATCTTCGCTGGAGGGTGCTTTTGGTGCATGGAACCTCCCTTCGATGCGCTTGATGGGGTCAAGGAGACAACCGTTGGCTACACCGGTGGAACCACCCCAGACCCAACAAACGCAGAGGTATCAGGCAAGGCTACTGGTCACTATGAAGCAATCCGAATCGTTTAAGACCCGCAAAAAATAACATACCAACAACTACTCGATATATACTGGAGAAACATCGATCCGATTGATGATAAAGGACAATTTTGTGACCGAGGCTCTCCATACCTCAGCGCTATCTTCGTTGAGACACCAGAAGAGCGAGCCCTTGCCGAAAAGAGCAAACAAAAAGTGCAAAAAGACCTAGAAGATAAGGGGAAAATTGCGACGAAGGTTCTTCCTCGGGGGAAATTCTATGAGGCAGAAGAGTATCATCAAGACTACTACATAAAAAATAAACTTCGATACAAATACTATCGTAAGGCGTGTAAACGTGATTCCCGTCTTGAAGAGCTCTGGGGACTCATCTTCTCGTAAAAGGTCAAACAATGTCTGCGCTCGATGCTATTATAATAGGTGCCGGTATCAGTGGTCTCAATGCTGCCAAAGAGTTGTACGAGAATGGCAAGTCAGTTCTTGTCCTTGAGAAAGAGGACTCCATTGGAGGACGTATACGCACAGATGCTCTCGATGGATTTCAATTAGACCGCGGCTTTCAAATTCTCCTGCCCGGGTATGAGGAGGCACAAGAGGCTCTTGATTTTCACGAATTAGACCTTCGCTATTTCACTCCGGGAGTCCGCATATTGTTAAACGAACGGTGGGAAGAGCTTCGCGATCCCCTCGATGCACCGTGGCGCGCACTCAGAGGACTGTTCTCTCCCGTTGGCTCTTTCAATGACAAGCTTGGAATGGCCTCTCTGAAGCTCCATAGCCAAAAAGGCACTCTCAGAGGACGCGCTGAGCTCACTACCGAAGAGTATCTAAAGCAGGTAGGCTTCTCACCACGTATCATCAAAAACTTCTTTCTCCCCTTCTTTCAAGGAGTCTTCCTTGAAGAACGGTTAACTCGCTCAAGTGAGGAATTCGCCTTCTACTTTTCACACTTTGCAAATTCTGGAGGAGCACTCCCCTCCAGAGGGATGGAGAGTATCCCTCGTCAACTCTCATCGAGCCTTCCTGAAGATGCCATTCGCACCAGTGCTCAGGTCACCTCTATTTCTGAGGGGAGAGTCACCCTAACTTCTGGAGAAATACTTGAAGCACCTCACACTATCCTTGCGCTCGATGAATGGGCTCTCAGAACATTGCTTCCTAATACGTTTCCAGACGAAGTAGGGCAACGTGGAACATGTTGTATGTACTTTACAGGAGAGAAGCGAGATGCGCTTCCGCCCTTGATACACCTCGTTCCGCAATCAAAGAATGGGATAACGAATATCGCGCCGATCTCTTCCGTGGCACCAGAGTATGCACCCCCAGGAGAGTCTCTCTTCTCAGTAAACATCGTACTGAATGGCAAGGAAGTGAAGATGCCTCCCACAGAAGCAGTTATCCAAGAAGAGCTCCGTTCTCTATTTGGTGCTCCTATGGAAAAAATATCACACGTAAAGACCTACATGATTCCGAAGGCACTCCCTTCTCAGCTACTCGCTCTTGAGCCACAACAACTCCCTACAGGGACTTTCCTCGCTGGTGACTGTGCTGCCCAAGGGAGCATCAATGGTGCTCTTCAGGCCGGTAGACTTGCGGCAGAACGTATCCTGGGAGGACCGAATGAAGGGATGTAAGAAAGGACAAAAATCGATTGAGAAGTAGTACGGATTCGTCACGCAGCCTTCAGGAGAGTGCCGTCGGCTCCCACTTCACTTCGCTGACTATTTTACTGTGCCACCTTCTTTACTGTGCTAACTTCTTTACTGTGCTAACTGCTTAACCATGGCGATCATTCCCATGAGCCCTTGTCCTTTGCCCATCGAAAGCGTCCGTCCAAAAATCTGATAGGCAATATCATTCGGAATGGCTCTGATCTGCTCCGTGGGAACACCATTGAGAGTTTCCTGAATAATAGTAGCCATCGCCATCGCAGAGATGCCTTGCGGATTCTCAATCGCAAAGTGGAAGTCGTAACCTATATCTCTTCGCTCTGTCGTAAAAATGAATACCTCTGACTCACACCCTGGCACCCGACTCTCCTCTGGGTACGGTGCCGAGGCGATATCTGTTGCGACCTGTTGAAAATGATCGGACAGCTCAATGAGAATCTCTGCACGGGTCTCTTGATCGGTGAGAGAGAGCTCTTGTATGAGGTCTGCCAACTTCTCTGGAAGAATAGGCTTCATTGAGAAAACTCCTTGCTCAGTATAACCGACCATTATCGCTACGAGCGCTCAATCGGCACACCGACTAAGTTCCCCCACTCGGTCCAGCTTCCGTCGTAATTCCTCACCTCTTGGAAACCGAGGAGATACTTCAGAACAAACCACGTATGGCTACTACGCTCACCAATCCGACAATACGCCACTGTAGGGATATCTGCTTTCAACTGGTGCTCCTCAATATAGATGGTTTGAAGCGCCTCTGCGGGAAGGAAGGTACCATCATCTGGAGAAATAGCCCGAGCCCACGGGATACTCCGTGCACCCGGAATATGCCCTCCACGAAGAGCTCCTTCATTCGGATAGTCCGGCATGTGTAATCGTTCACCAGAAAACTCTTCAGGACT
>JBMTVV010000224.1:0-3956 GCA_049451755.1 Bdellovibrionota bacterium | reverse complement strand
CTGCTCCAACGATTACTGCTCCAACGATTCCTACCGGAAACACCCTACTGTCTCTCCTCGTATCCATGTGGCTTAGCGCGGGACTAATGCTGGCATTCATACCTTGCGCTCTGGCCGAATCAAATCGACATGAAAGCAAAGAGGTGTATAAATTTGCCGTTACGGACATAGTAGGGCTTGAGGAGCTGCAACGCGAGTTTACCGCCTTTCAAGATGCTCTGGAACGCTACACAGGACATCGATTTCAGCTCTTCCCTGTAACGGGTCGTACAATCGTTGTAGAATCTTTTCGTAATCGTCGACTGGACTTTGCTCTGATCGGTCCCGCAGAGTATGTAGCCGTTCACTCTCGTACTGAGGTACTACCACTTGTTGGACTACAACGAGAAAACTACCGTGCTGCGCTCATTGCTCGTGCAAACTCAGGACTCAACTCCATACAAGATCTTGCCGGCAAAAAAATTGCATTTGGTGACTTCGGCTCTACATCGTATCACCTTGCCCCGCTGCAACTTCTCGCAGAGAACGGAATGAATGATACATCACGAGTACAGATGGTAAACGTAAATAAGTACGTGAGTTGGAAATCGCTCTTACGATCGCAAGTTGATGCAATCGGCTTTAATTACAATCGATTCGAACAATTTATCGCTGAAGACCCAAAATTACGCCGAGAGGACTTTCAGATCCTAGCAGTCACCCCCATCCTTCCAAGCGATCTCTTTGTCGCCGCTCCACATGTGCCAGCGGCTGTTCAGGAAAAGGTGCGTCTCGCATTCCAAGAGCATGGCGAATCACTTTTGAATGCAATGCTCCAAGGGAAGCGTAACGCTAAGTACCTGAATATGAGCTTTAAAACTAATATTACGAACGACGACTACCAGTATATTCGACAGATGTATAAAACTGCTGGGCTTGAAAGTCTGGCCGGTCATTCATAGTATTTGGGACGCGCTACTCGTAATCGAATAGCATTTAACTATCGCCAATACGCGACTATGGTAATGAGCTCTTTTATGGCAATGAGCTCTTTCGCTAAGACTACTATGAATACCTACGAAGAGACGCCACGAAAAGAGATATCGCAAGTAGGAGGCGAGCCGATTCTTATCCTGGACAAGATCACCAAGCACTTCGGAGAACAGAAAGTTCTACAAGGGATTACGCTCACTCTCAAACCCGGTGAAGTCGTGGCTCTACTCGGTTCAAACGGTTCTGGCAAGAGCACCCTTCTTCGAACGGTCCCGAGATTACTAGAGCCTGACTCGGGCACTATTAACGTACTTGGTAAAGCTATGTCTCAAACAAAAGGACGAGCACTTCGAGCAATACGCTCTCAAGTTGGTTTTGTCTTTCAAAAACACAATCTCGTACCACGCCTGTCCGCATTAACCAATACACTACACGGGGCGCTTGGCAGAACTCGTGGACCGCAAGCGTGGTTTCACTCTCTAGCTCCTCGGGCATTACGAGAAGAGGCGCTGTGGTGTTTGACACAGGTAGGACTTCAAGATCATGCTCTTAAGCAAACACGACTCCTCTCCGGAGGACAGTCACAACGCGTTGCTATCGCACGGGCGCTTATGCAGCAACCAAAACTCATTTTGGCGGACGAGCCGGTTGCAAGCCTAGACCCCGATGCGGGAGAACAAGTTATGGAGCTCCTGCAAAAAGTTGCAAAGGAGCTCGGCATCGGTCTGCTATTCTCAACGCATCACCTCCAACATGCTATTCACTATGCAGATCGGATCATCGGCTTGATCGATGGAAAGATTCGGTTCGATGCTCAAGCGAACGATATGGATATCCCCACTCTAAGGTCAATCTATGAGAGCTAGTTCATCCGTTACCCCGCCCCGGTTTAGAAAACTACAGGTCAGCCATGTGGGCGTTTTGCTCGTTTTGTTTTTCTTGATCTATCCGGCGTTTCAAGGAGCTGAGGTATCCCCTGGAGCACTTATAGAGGGGGCTCCATATATGCAAGAGGTCCTCTTTGAAATGTTTCCCCCAGATCTGAAACGACTGCCTAATATTTTATCCCTACTCATGAGCACCTTTCATATGGCGGTTGCAGGAACGATCGTAGGTATACTCCTTTCTCTCCCGCTTGCGATCTTGGGCGCACGTAAAACTTCTCCCCATATCCTAGTCTACCAGGGAGCGCGTATTATTGTTTCCCTCGCGAGAACAATACCTGACCTTGTCTGGGCACTTTTTTTCGTGGTCACAGTTGGTATTGGACCCTTTGCTGGAGTCCTCACCATCGCAGTAGATACCCTTGGATTTTGCGGACGTTTTTTCGCAGAGGGAATTGAAGAGACAGAGGAGCATCCAAGAGAGGCGCTTGAAACTCTTGGAGCTACTCGCAGTGCTATTCTTGCAATCTTCATCTTGCCATCTGCGGCGCCGAGCTTCATTAACACAGCACTCTTTTCGCTTGAAAAGGCCGTCCGATCTTCTGTGGTTCTTGGACTTGTAGGGGCCGGAGGAATAGGAGTCGAGCTAAAAGTCGCGATGGATACCTTCCGATACGATGAAGCATGCACCATTATTCTCGCTATTTTTGCTCTTGTAATTCTGGTAGAGCAAATCAGCATCCAAGCGCGCAAGCAAATGAGCGCAGCCTAGCTGGTTTTGATAGCTGAGCCTCGTTGCGATAGCTGAGGTATGAGCTATGAGCAGACAAACGTTCGGAGGGATACGCTACTCTACAATCTAATTTATCTGAGGTTCTCCATCTCGTACCCCCAAGGCTCTCTGACCTAAATGAATCTCTCGCTCTAGGTTTACAAATACCTCCTTCACGTAAGAAGACCGAATCTTTCCAAGGCCATCTTCACCAAGCTCTTCGGCTAAGATGCGGAGACACCGTGGAATTGCCTCTGATAAAATAAGCAGGCCATCTAGTTGCAGCTCTCCCTCTGTTATCCCTTCGAGGAGAAGGGATGATATTCTTTCTCCTCTACTCCGATATGGTTCCCATTTCTGAACACCCCTCTGCTCGCGCTCAATAGGCGTACGTTGCATTTCTCTTGCGACCTGAGTGTCAAGTAACTGTACGACTCTCATGAGGGCTGCCTCAAGTCCGATGCTGGTTTTATTTCCTGTTGCCATTCACAATCCCTTACTACGCAGTTCATTATCATCACACAAACAAATGGAAAAACCCACCTAAAGCAGCTTTCCCTACCTTTGAAATACCGTGATAATATTGCCATGAAACTCATTCACATAATCTTATTGAGCATCACCATTGCCGTCTTTTATTTCTTACCAAATTTCTTCTCATCTGAAGACCCGATACTAACTGCTCAACGACACCTCAAGGAGGGAAAAGCATTTCTCGCTGAGGACAACCCTTGGAAGGCTCGTCAATCATTTCACCTTGCTGCCAAATTCGATCCAAACAGCGTCGAGGCGAGATTCCTTCATGGGACTACTCAGCTCTCACTGAAATATTTTCAAGATGCTATCAATGATTTCACCGAGTGCCTTATGCTGGATCCCAATAATGGGAATGCATACTACAATCGAGCAATAGGCTTTGCCAACATGAGCAACTTTCAGTCCGCTGTTGTTGATTTCACTATGGCCCTCGAACTTAATCCACAAGATGTTGCTGCGTATAGAGACAGAGGAGTCGCGAAACAAAAATTAGGTGATACGATTGGAGCTCTTAATGACTTTCGACAAGCCGTGCAACTCAATCCGAACTACATTGAGGCGCAGGTGAGTCTTGGATACCTACTCGTTCAAAAGGAATCAATCAGTGAGGGTCTGAAACACCTTAACCTTGCGGCATCTCTTGATCCCCAAGTAAGAGAGAATTTTACTACCAGCAACACGTGTGGACTTCTGTGGTCTGAGAGTCATGAACAAATTATACACACGCCATGCGAACAGATTTTCCCGCAGTGAGAGAGGCGTACATTGTCATACTCGAGCCAACGAAGGAG
>JBMTVV010000223.1:0-3985 GCA_049451755.1 Bdellovibrionota bacterium | reverse complement strand
TCACCGATTTGGAGCAAATCGGTGAATGGATGAGCTTCCTGGTTTAAAGAGAAAGACTTCCTCTAGTTCTCGTTGTCCAAGTTCAGTAAGAAGTAGTATTGGTTCAAATCCGGGTTGTTCTATGCTGGAGAACGGACGGAGTCTCTTTGTGATGGTGAAAAAGAGACCAGGATCTTTTTGAACATCAGCGATGAGAGCACTTGGGTGATCTTGGTAGTGTCCATTCGCAATATTGAGTTTAATACCGTTGAGAAGTGTTGGGTGGCTTGGAATCCAACCGTGTTCGAGATGTGCGATTACTCCCTTTGCAAACGGCTTCAACTTACCCGGAGCTGACAGGCGAATCTTTCTGATTCTGGTTCTGGTCCTTCTCCGAATTGGCATTGTCAGTCCCGAAATGTGTTTTCTACCCCCTAGAAAGTCGGCATTTTGTGGGAAAAGGTGAAGATTGATTCAATAAAGAAAGTGTCCATTGGGCTCTTCTCCCTATTTGTACCAGAACCGTTACAAATGGCGTTGTAGAATGACCAGTCTAGAACAAGGTTTCTAGTTGAAATGATTAGGTTTTCTTAGGTCCTAACGAACACCTCGTACAGTGTAATTGCTTAGGGTCCGACTCTGCATCTTACTAGTAGATAGAAAGACGGAATGTCTCACCACTGCCAGAGAGGTAGTTAGTCAGAGAGGTATTTATGACGAGAGAGATGCATAAGAATAATACAGGGCGCGCAGAATCACCGGGCACGGCATCACCACACACGGCATCACCGGCGGCGAATAATCTAGCCTCAGCAAGTTTTTCCCCAGAGGCTCGTAATGAGGTGGCTCGTCAAGTGGCCGTAGATCAGACTGTCAACTCCGGGACCGTCCTTTTTGAAGGGAGCGGCATCCTCAACACACACACACCGCCGGAAGTTCTATCGCCGACACCGGGAGGAGCCTCAGTGCCTGTAACGCTGATTTACGGGAAAAATGGCTCAATAACATTTAAGAATGGGCCGCTAGATATCCCAGAATCAGGAATAGACGCAGGCGAATATGCTGCTGCACTATCGGGACTGATGAACTACAACGGAGATCTCTCGAACGGGGATAATGACCGCGCCGCTGATGCCGGCAACCCAGTGGAATTTACCCCCACTATTCGATTTGTAGCTGCCTAAGGAAGTTTAGTTTTCCCGCAGAACGGGTAAGCGATTTCTTTTTTTTTCGAAGGCAGTTTGACTGTGTAGTCGCCTCCTCCCTTCGTTTGAAAAGGAGAGTGCCGCTTCATATCGGAGTGGTACCTCTCCGAGTCATGACTTATCTGTTCTTTGTGATATCTCTCGTGAGAGTCATTTCTAACGCCTGATGTTTACTCCACCTTACGATATTTCTTTCTTGGCGTTGTGAATCGGTTCCTTCATAGGTATTACTACCCCAGTTACTCATGAAGCAGTCATCATCTCACACCACCGCAACCCCTCATTACTGGCAACAAGCGTGTCGTGAGCTGAGTCGTGGAGATGATACTCTTGCTGCGCTTATTGAGCAGTATCCAGATGTGACCCTCCGGTCAAAAGGATCAGCATTCCAAACCCTTCTTCGTGCTATCGTCGGGCAACAAATCTCGGTAAAGGCAGCAGCCGCTGTCTGGAAACGATTTGAGGTGGCCTTAGAGCGAAAAGTTACCCCTCATTCACTCCTTGAGATCGATGAGGAGACTCTCCGAGAGAGTGGTCTTTCACGACAGAAGATTCGCTACATGAAAGATCTCGCTGAGCACTTTCAGCAAGGGCTCCTCCGACCGCAAACGTTTCGCTCGCTCGAAGATGATGCGCTCCTAAAAAAACTTACCGCTGTCCGCGGTATTGGGCAGTGGACTGCGGAGATGTTTCTCATTTTTCAACTCCATCGCCCTGATATCTTCCCAGTGCAAGATATTGGGCTGTTGCGCGCTATAGAGCTCCACTACCTTCCTGCAAACGCAAAGATTGCAGGAGCTGAGGCTCATGCCTTTGGAGAACGGTGGCGACCGTGGAGAACGGTAGCAACATGGTATCTATGGCGTAGCCTTGATCCATTTCCGGTTGAGTACTAGTCAACGCCGTCTTTTTACCTGCTATGTATCTTGCTCTACTGTTTTTCATCGAGGTGATTCATATATCGCCTGAGAATCTCACAGTAGGTATGAAGACTTGAAATGCTTACCCATTCCTCATCTGTACCAATGCCACCGCCTATCGGCCCGAATTCAACTCCACCACAACCAACTGCAGTAAAGTGTCGAGCATCAGAAGATCCTTGCGCCCCGTAGAGTATACTGTTCTCACCGATCACATTTGAGGTAATTTCTTGGAGTGATGTGAGGTAGTCGTCATCTTCCGGAGTCGACATGGCTGGTTCATGCGAGATGATCTCAAGGCTGAGTTCCTCTGTTATGAGCCCTTGGAGCCGTTTCACGATTGTTTCTGACTCTTCTGGCGTGAACCGAATATCAAGAGCGACTTCACACAGATCTGGAATCTTATTGAAGGTCTCATTGGGCGTCGAGATTGCGCCGATATTGACTGTCGAGACCCACGCTTTCTCCGTTGGGTTCGGAAACTCATTTTTCAGTGCAGCGAGAAATTCCATCATCTTCTCGATTGCATTCTCACCAGCCCAGGGATAGGCACCATGAGCTGTTTTTCCGCGGGCTGTTACCCTGGCCCAGAGGACTCCTTTCGCCTTATGTACGATATGGAAGTTCGTACTCTCAGAGGTGATAACAAAATCAGCCCGCACTCCCTCGTTTACCTGGTGTCGCGTTCCGTGAAAGCCCCCAAGTTCTTCATCAGTAACGAGTTGAAGTGCTACTGGATAACTGACCTTGTGTGCCATCTCTTGAAAAACTGAGATGAGACACGCCACGTTTGCCTTCATATCCATCGAACCGACACCGTAGAGTTTGTCTCCCTCAATACGCCCTTCGTACTGAGTGTCGTTTCCAGGAATCACATCGAGGTGACCGTTGAGAAGGAGGGTGAAGCGTTCCGGGCGTGTCTCTGTATTATAGAGCAGAATGCTCTTATACCCATTATCTTCAAACCGTTCGAGAGTGAACCCGTGAAGGTGCGAAAGGGTATACTCAAGAATCGCCTCGAGCTCCTCAGGATAGGCAGGAATCGACCGATAGCGGATGAGCTCTTGTGTAACCGCAACGAGATCATGTGTCATGATAGTCCTCTTGAAAGATCTTTCACGTTAGAAGATTTGCGCATAGATAGCACTGCTATTCCCGTGGATTCTTCCTTTTTTTGCCTCTTGAGACTCAGTGCTGATAAGAGTTCGTATTCCACCGAGGAATGTAGGAGTATCCCCCGTAAAAGAGAAGAAATTCCTATCGATGTACGTGAAGTCAGTACCGCTCTGGGTATCGTGGATTACTGGGGTAGTAAGCTCTGGCTGGATGACGTATTCCCCCCGGTCTCGCAACCCTCCCCGTAGCTTTCTTCGGAATTCCTTGTCAGTTAACGTCCCACTGGTATGACCATAGCAACCGTATGTGCCCTGTAGCGGCTTTGCTCTTAGTTTTACCTCACCCTCTATCGCCTCTGCTGGAGATATCCCTCGCTCTTCTAGGTACTCACGAAAGCGGGGAGCCAGTGCTGCGATACCAAGGTTCTGCGTTGATTTGCCTCTCTCCTGTTGAGCGAGTGCTTGCTCTGAGAAGACATCACTCATAGCGCGTACCTCAAAAGCCATCCGCATTGGTGCAAGATATGCTTTGGTATCATTGATTCGCCTATCTGCCTCCATAGCTGGTGCATCAACATTGAGCGTAATTGCATTGGCTTTGATGATTGCGCGCAACGATGGATCTGTGAGGAGTGATGTTGGTTCACTCTCTTTTGGATTCTTCAATCGTGAGATCGGCTCTGACGCACGAACGTAGAGAAGATAGTTACATACGCCGTTGTTTTCACGAAGGTGCGCTCGAAACTGCTCTGGCCAGAGCAGTTTC
>JBMTVV010000222.1:0-3985 GCA_049451755.1 Bdellovibrionota bacterium | reverse complement strand
CCGGGATAGGAGGTGTTGGAGAATTGAGAAAAGAAAGCCGGGCAGGATCTTCAATGCGTTCCATACGATAGATGGTACCCCTGCGTTCTATTAAGGGCATTGTTCGGCTACGAACGAGGTGGTACCCAGGGTTTTTGTAGGCCCATACAACTTTGTTTGTCGGGGTAATCTCAAGGGCAACAGCTCTCTCTCCTGAGACGAGGAGTAAGTTTCTGTTGGAAAGCCATTGACTACCACCTTGCTTAATCGAAAAGAAGCTTTTTCCCTGCACTCTATCAGTCGTTCTAACGACTTCTTGTGTTTGAGGGTTAACCTCAACAACTCTTGAGAATCCCCGCGAGAAGCCATTATCAAAAATGAGAATGTTGCCATTCGGTAAGAAGGTTGGCTGATGTTGATGGTCGAGTATGCCTGGACCAAAGCTCCACACGAGCTCCCCCGTCTTGAGGTCAATGATGAAGATCGTATCTATTTCTCTGGCGGAGAGGAGAACACCGCTGAAAGCTGGAATCCCCATGAGATCACTTCGAAGAAGTTCAATCGTATTCATGTGGAAAATATCAGCTTTAGTGTTATTTGTGAGTTCTTTACGAGGGTGTGTTTTTGCGAATTCACGTGCTGCATTGAGGTGCGCGTCTGGAACAAGAGGGAGCAGTATCTCAGTCAGTGATAAATGATTCAGGCGTTCTCCAGACGGGGAGAGGAATACGATAAATTCACCTAGTACGGGAAAGGTCTTACCCTGCCATGTGATATCGGTAAGTCTTCTCTCGAGAATAAGTATCGTTTCATCTGGGGTGATATCAAGATCGTGATGGAAACCTCCGGGTGACTGCCAAATTCGGTCAGAATTTTTGTTGAGTTTGAGGAGTCCTTTATCTTTTACGATGGCAAAGAGATTACCCGAAGGCAGCAGCTCTACGTGATGCCAGCCCCTCTTTCGACTGCCTCCTACCAGAGTGTGCCATTCATGAATTATACGTCCATCTGGATGCTGTAGAAACGCGCGTGGCTCATCCCGACTACAGAATAAGTTGAGACCTGGTGCGACCTGTTCTTCTTTGTATACCGAGATACCAGCTGCTCGATCATTCTCAATGAATCCCAGACCAAGTTCTTCTAGGAGAATCATGGTCATGATCACGAGAAATATCAGTCCAGATATGAACCGACGTTTTTGTTTTGGATCTTGTATATACTTCACTGAAGTTTGTTCACCTTCTTCGAGCGCACTACTGGAGATGCGTCAAGCTAAACTATTCTAATATCGTAACGCACGGGCAAAAGAGTAAGAGTCGATAGAATGGCGTTTCTGTCCTAGTGCCGGTCTTAAAATAGTTTCGGACGAGTTTCTATCTCCGGAGGTCTGGGGTGCTAAGTGCCCTCACTTACGCTCGGCAGCCCCGAAACAACAGGATCATTATCCGGGTAAAGGCAAGGACCACAAGGATTGGAAGAATATAGGACTCCTCGATGAGGAGGAGAATATACCCCAGAATGACCAGAATCATCAGGCGATCACCAATACGGTTGGCTCCAGTCGTTGATGCCGTCATGTCGAAGAGGAGAACGAGGGGAATGATAAGAAGAGTCAGGTCGTAGTTATTGACCTGAAATGAGAGTGCCGCAGAGGCAAGAAGTGTAAGAGAAAAGAGATCTTCTAAGGAGAGCTGTTTCTTCCGAACGATGGCTGTAGCGATAATAGCCCAGGTAATCTGGAGTCCGATGACGAGGGGAGTAGCATAGTGAGAGTAGAGCTGCAGAAGACGAAATACTCCAACCCCGAGAGAAGACGGGAGGGTATAGCCAAGAGTAGGCGTCTCACCCCGCAGATACGTGAGAACAAAACTCCAGTAGTGAGAGAGTCCATGAAATCCAACGAGCGATATCTCAATGAGTAGTATGGCAACTCCGCCACAGAGTAGGCCTCCTAAAAATCTCTTTCTCAACGTCATCGCAAGAACTGTAAGGAGTAGGAAGTATAGTGGAGCCTTATAGTAGAGTAGAGCCAGAGTAAGACCTGCTAAGAACAATCGTTGTTCTCGAATAAAGAAGAGACCAGCACCTACGATGAATACCCCAAAAGAGGCAAGTTGCCCCCCAGGGAGGTTGTCGAGGGTAAAAGGGGTGAATGCGCAAAGACCGAGATATAGGAGCGGTTTGGAAAAGGGGAGGGGGTATCTTGTCGATCGAATGGTGAGTTCCACCCCGATGAGGAAAAAGAAAAGTGAGAGCGCGCTCCAAATGAGATATCCCGTAGCAAAGGAAAAGTGCGAAATAGGCAGGAAAAAGAGAGCTACGATAGGTGGATACACGAAGGGAAGGAATGGGAACTCCTCTTTGGGGAGAGCTAAAAGCTCGCTTTGAAACGTTAGTTGATGTGAGAAGTTATACAGGGAGTCTGGTCCTGAGAGCTCACTGAGAAGTCGTCCCCCGGTATAAAAGGCGATAAAGTCTCCACCAAGTGGTTCACCGCTTTTGAGCATGAGCCCAGCAGCCCCCGATAGTAGTGACCCGTATCCGAGAAGAGTTATCCCAATCATGCTGAGAGAAAGGGTGATATAATCGGCTATGAGAAGCTTTTTCCTGTCCTTTGGTACGATATCTCTTCTCCACTGGTTTTCGGTCGCAAAACAGAGTACACTTTGGTGCCAAAAAACGCAGGAGGAATTTTGGCACATATCCTAGATGATATTTCGCGTACCTTCAATGAATACCTTCTTTTACCTGGGCTCACCCGAGCAGAGCATGTGCCAAGCAATGTGTCCCTGAAAACACCGCTCGGACGCTATTTCCCCGCACGAGAAGAACCCTCTCGCTTTTTAAATATCCCACTCGTCTCTGCCGCAATGCAATCGGTTTCCGGTGCAGAGCTTGCTATTGAGCTCGCTCGGAAAGGTGGGGGAGCATTTATCTTCTGTTCACAACCTATTGAAGAACAGGCAGATATGGTTCGTCGTGTGAAGGAGCATAAGGCGGGCTTTGTTGTCTCGGACTCAAATCTTCCACCGGATGTCCCCTTATCAGAAGCAATTGCTCTGAGAGAACGGACAGGGCACTCAACCATTGCCATAACCGAGGGTGGAAAGAACTCATCGAAGCTCCTTGGTATTCTTACCAGTAAAGATTATTGGGAATTTAAAGACGACCTTACTCGACCGATTCAGGAGTTTTTCACTCCGATAGAGAACCTCGTGCTGGCACATGAAGGGGTTACGCTCACTGAGGCCACCGAGCTCCTTTGGAAGAACAAGAAGGAGTGCCTTCCAATTATCGATAAAGAAGGAAACCTGAAGTACCTCGTATTTCGGAGGGATTACTTTGACCATAAATCGAATCCGGATGAGTTGACGGATGCTCAGAAACGACTCTTCGTAGGTGCTGCGCTCAATACGTTCGATTACATCGAACGGGGTACTGCACTGGTGGAAGCTGGGGTGGATTGCCTCTGTTTCGACTCCTCTGATGGCTACACGGACTGGCAGGCAAAGGCGTGTAAGGAGCTAAAAGAGGCGGTAGGAAATGACGTTCCGATTGGGGGTGGGAATGTCGTTTCTGCTGAAGGGTTCAACTATCTCGTAAAAGATGCCGGTGTTGACTTTGTGAAAATCGGTATCGGTGGGGGCTCGATTTGTATTACTCGAGAGCAGAAAGGAATCGGCCGTGGTCAGGCATCTGCCGTGCTCGAGGTTGCCAAAGCAAGAGATGAGTATTTCCAAAGCACGGGAGAGTATATTCCAATCTGTTCTGACGGTGGGTTGAATAACGATACGAATATCATCATGGCGCTTGCGATGGGAGCAGACTTCGTAATGATGGGGAAATACTTTGCGATGACAGCGGAGAGTCCCACACCTACTCTGACCTATCGAGGGCGACTCTATAAGCCGTACTGGGGAGAGGGTTCTCGTCGTGCGCGTAACTGGCAGCGATACAAACAGGGAGAGAAGGGATAGAAGGATAGAAGGGAGCCCCCATGCCCTCT
>JBMTVV010000221.1:0-3992 GCA_049451755.1 Bdellovibrionota bacterium | reverse complement strand
CTAAAGGGTCCGGCGTTATGAAGATTCACATTACTATCTCGCACATTCGGTCGAGTTGTCAGAGCGAGACGATAAGCCAGAAATACGACCAAGAGTCAGTTGTTATCGGGCGGGGAGGAAAGTCTGATCTGAGGTGGAGCTCTGCATCGCTCTCTGCAGAGCATGCACGACTTTTTCTCGGTGAGGACGCTCTTTTTGTTGAGGATCTTAATAGCCTCAGTGGTATTCGAGTGAACGAGCGACTCGTTCAGCGACAGGAGTTACGTGAAGACGACACGATTGTTGTCGGTGATGTGCAGTTTATCGTGGCAAAAGAAGGCAACGTCTGGCTCCTACGTGGGACTCGGAAAGATACAGTTGGTGAAGACTCTCGTAAGCGAATTGAGAGGATTGTTCGACAGCTGAATGTCCGTCACGCGTATCCGAGCATGACACGTATCTCAGGCGTCCTTGCAGCGATAGTAGTGTTGGGGTTCTTTGTAATGCCCCTCTTTGATTTTCCGAGTGGGAGAGCCCCATTGTTATGGAGCTCTGGGCCCGTATCGAGCGCTCACACGATGATTGAGCATGATTGCCAAGCGTGTCACGCACAGCCGTTTCAACCTGTGCAAGACGAGTCGTGTCTCGCCTGTCATGCGATGACAGATCATGCTCCATCCCTCGTAGCGATAGCGAGTCCGCACGGTGAGCAGCGGTGCGCGAGTTGTCACTTTGAGCATAATGGCCCACATGGGCTGGTGTTAACTGAGTCGAAGCTGTGTACGACTTGTCATGAGAATCTGAGGAGTATTCTTCCTGAGGCCGACATGAATGAGCCTTCCCTGAAGGATGTGCCTAATTTCTCGAAACATCCTCAGTTTGCAGTATCTTTAAAGACGAGCGCTGGTTATGAGCGAGTCTCTCTTGATGACCAAGAGCGATTACAAGACCCCGCACAGATAAAGCTGAACCACGCAATCCATCTTGAAGAGGGGATCAATGGTCCAGATGGTCCGGTGACGATGGAGTGCGGTGATTGCCACCGATTGACCCCAGATACGAAGGTCTTTACCCCTATCTCCTATGAACGAGACTGCTCCAGTTGTCACGGACTCGAGTTCGATGATCGTCTCCCGGGGGTGAGTGTACCGCACGGGGATGCTGAAACCGTATATCATTTTGCATACGCAGAGTACGCAAAGCTCTTTCTTGATGTACAAGAACGTCGTCGTATTGTCCCAGGGTTTGATCGTTTTAAGCCAGGAGCAGCTCCGAGGGAGGTGGAGGCACGTAGGGCGTTTGCAAGGAATGAGGTGGACGCTGCAGCAAGAGATGCTGAGGATCTCCTCTTTACGAAAACCGGATGTCTTCTCTGTCACAATGTTGTGGAGAAGACAGAGGCTGAGTTCGCTGAAGGCGGTGAGCAAAGCTCCCGATTTGTCATTACAAAGCCAGGGATCCCAGATGTATGGTTTCCGAAGGCTCACTTTGCGCACTCAGCTCATCAAGAGGTGCAGTGTGAGTCGTGTCATGAGGGAGTTCGAGAGTCTGAAGTTACGAGCGATGTATTACTTCCGCCGATTGAATCATGCCAGCTATGTCATGGAGACTCTGGTGAGCTTGGAAAGGTGCACTCTGAATGTATCTTGTGCCACTCATTTCACGATCCGGAAGTATTACCGAAAGAGAAGCGAAGAGATTTTAAGCAAATTGCAGCGCTCTCTGTCTTCAAATCAGAGGAGCCGGGATGGAAAGAGTAAGCAGCCGCGCTCTTTGTGCGGCATTTCTTGTCATCTCTGTGCTCCTTACTGGATGTGGTGGAGGTGGCAGCGGTAGTAATCAGGAGAGCTCTCTTTCTGGTGCAGAGAGTGCGAACTATAACTGTGACGGTACGTGCGATCATCAAAGTCTCCTTGCATCCGAGGTCGAGTATATCCTTAATCAAGCCGTTCAAGCGGCTCACTTCTTGGGAGTCGCTGCAACGATAGCTATCGTAGATCGGGTAGGAAATGTTCTCGCGGTGTACCAAATGGATGGAGCCTCGCAAACAACCCTTATTGATGGACAGAAGGGAGCAATAGGAGGACTTGAAGGAGTCGCTGTTCCTGCTACGTTAGCAGCTATCTCCAAAGCTGGAACCGGAGCATACCTGAGTTCTCAAGGAAATGCGTTTAGTACACGAACAGCGAGTCAGATCATTCAAGAGAACTTCAATCCGGGAGAGAGGAATCAGCCTGGAGGTCCGCTCTTCGGAGTTCAATTCTCACAACTCATCTGTAGCGATGTGACAGTGCTTCCATCTCAGCTCGCCACAGGACTTTCCCTCGGACGAAATCCATCGTTTGGAGGGGGTGTGGGGCCACGACCACTTCCACTTGGATTGAGTGCCGATCCAGGTGGTTTTCCCATATATAAACTCGGTGACCCTGTCGGAGGTATTGGAGTTGAGCTAGATGGCCTCTACTCTCTTGATCCAGTCATATTTGATCGAGATGATGCCCTCGAAGAAAGAATAGCTCTTATGGCACTTCGTGGCGGATTTGAGGCTCCTTCTCAACGAACGGGTGAGACGATCTCAGTCGTTGGAAAGTCTCTTCGCTTCTCAGATGTTGGTCTTGATGATCTCGAAGTTCCCTCAGATGAACTACCACTTCTGGAGCCATCCGGACTCGTGCCAGTGCCCCTTTTTACCGATGGGTCTATTCGAGCCGGAGCGCAGTACGGTGATGCGAGCTCTGGGGTCATGAAAACAGCCCGACGGGGAGTCGTTGCTGCGGTGTTAACAGACCCTGCAGGGAATTTGCGGTTTCCGACTCGGGGAGGAACACCGATAGCATCAGGAGGTGAGCTTACCGCTGATGAGGTTGGTGCATTGCTCGACAGTGTGCTTCTTACTGCCAATCGAACCCGTGGACAGATTCGGAATCCGAAGAATTCTCCAGCGCAGGTGAGTATTTTTATTGTTGATACGGCAGGGGAAGTTCTTGGCATGGTGCGTAGTGGGGATGCGCCGCTGTTCGGGGTAGATGTTGCACTCCAGAAGGGAAGAACAGCGGTATTCTTTAGCTCGGAGGATGCCGGGGATCGGCTCGATGCCGTGCGGGTCAGAAATTCAGTCGGAGAGTTTGACGACTATGTAGGAGCTGCGCGTGCTTTTCTGGGTTCAGAAGCGCTCACTGGAACTCACGCATTCTCTGACCGAGCAGGTGGGAATCTCTCTCGTCCATTTTATCCTGATGGAATTACGTCATCTTCTCTGCACGGTCCATTCTCTCATCCGTTTCCAGGAACGGCTCCGGCAGGAGTGAGAACATGGAGTCCGTTTAATACGGGACTCCAACTTGATCTTGTCTTTCAGCGACTCGTTCAACCACTCGGAATTCCAGTGAACCCACCAAGGGTCCTTCCAGACAGCTGCACTGATAGTGCCGTGCTTGGTAATAGGCTCCGAAACGGGATTCAAATCTTTCCTGGATCTGTTCCGCTCTATCGAGATGGTACCCTCATCGGGGGGATTGGTATTAGTGGAGATGGAATAGACCAAGATGATCTCATTGCCTTTTACGGTGCGAGTCGTAAGGGGCTTGATTTTGCTGAACACACCTCTGTTGGTGATCCTGATCTTGGATTCAATGCGCCGCGTGAAATTCGCGCTGACCAAATTCAAGGACCGCTTGAGAATACACGTCTTCGTTTTGTGAATTGCCCTGAATCGCCATTTCTTAATAGCAGCGAGCAGCAAGTGTGCGGAGAGTTGTGATGAGAAGGAGGGCTCTTTTCATTGCAACTCTGATGTGGTTATTGAGCGGAGAGCTTCTCTTTGCTCAGAACCTCTTAAGGGCTCAGAGAATTCTTGATGAGCCCATGGATTCAGCTGAAGAGCACTCAAAGGGAGCATCGGAGGTTGCCGAGTCAGAGTCGCTATCTGTTCCGATATATCGACGTCGTACTGGGCGACCCGAGAGGGAGTTTCCCCAAACAATTTATGAGTCCGTACGTGATATTCATTCGAG
>JBMTVV010000220.1:0-4002 GCA_049451755.1 Bdellovibrionota bacterium | reverse complement strand
AAATAAAACCGTACCTTCGAGCTTCGGATACTCTAGTTTGCCGTTGACCATATCAACTGTGTAAGAGTCTAAGCCCGCGCCAAATAGGTGTGCGATCTGGGGTCCAGCGCCCCAAAGATAAAGAGCACCTCCTAAGCCGCTAGTTCGGTTAAAATGTAGGCCCGCGCCGAATGTTTCAACAGATATCTCTAAGTCCCAAATCTCTGAGAACGCCTCGAGACCATCTCCAATGATGCAGGCTATTGTTCCGCCCTCGCTGTGGCCAAATACCTTAATTGCTGCTTCGTCTCCATCAATATTGTTCGCAATTTGTTGCAGCACTTCAGATTTGACTCCTTTCTGATCCTGATTTCGGTTCGGAGTAAGTTCAATAACCTCAACGCACTCGTTTTTGTTTAGTTCATCAACAAGGTCACCCGATGGTGTGTCTTTGAAAATTTCTTTGCTGTTTGAATCACCTTTCCCAGCCAGTACGAATGCTTTCGTCTTCTTTCCGAACCTTGGACAGTCTTCAGGATTCTTCCTGCATTCTTCACAGGTCTTCCCTTCTGGAAGGTTGCAGCAAAGATCTTCATCTCCATTGGACGGTCCACTTGGTCCTGATGGAGCAGAAGGTCCAGAGGGTTCGAAAGGAAGCATAGGGCATTGTCCTCCTTTGCTTCCGCCACCAGATGTGGATAAGAGGCTTAAAGCCTGGGCCGAGTTCAAGAGTGGAAGAGAAAACAAAGCAACGAAGAGTGACGATAGAAAAGATACGCGAATAGCCCTTAAAGAAATTGACACAGAAACCTCCCCAGTAACCTGAATGAGATTCCCAAAGTGCAGGGAAAACCTACGAAACGTGGGAGTGATAAAAAGGAAAAGAAAGAGAAAACTCGTCAAGAGTCGAGAACGAACGATCAGGGACTGCATACCAAACCTCAAACAACAGAGGCGATTCACTCTTCTTCGAGAGAACACCTACTCAAAACAACCAATCACAGACCCTATACAGGTATTATGCTGCTTGCTTGCATGAACGTTGCAAAACTTTCATGCACAGAGGCTGATTGCTGTTATCTCAGTGAATTAGAGCGCCGATTAGCTATAGTATTCGCTACTTCCCACCCGGTCCTTAATTTCTCAGCATTCATCGCAAAAGAGCTCTGCCTGATGCAATTTACCCGAGCTTCACTTCGACTCCCGCAAAGAAGAGTTGTGGCGCACCGGGACGGGCTCCAGCAGGGCGCCGTGCTACAATATACTTCTCATCAAAGAGGTTATAGACGGAGGCAAAGAGCTTCACCTCCTCCGTGAGTGCAACCTCACCTTTCAGATCAACCACAAAGAAACTATCCGTTTCATCCTGACTGGTGATGCCAGACTGCCCTGCAATCGTTGGCATCTCACTCTGATAATGAGCCTCAATACCAAGCGAGTGATTCGCATGCGCAAGTGCAAGCCCAAAAGAGAGTTGATTCTCTGCGATGTACGGAATCGGGTCACCGCTATTTACAAGCCCAAAGAACTCACTATCAAAATCAGACTGGAACGAGGCATCAGTATATGTGTATGCGAGAAAGAATGGGAGTTGATACGAGGTGAAGTCGAGTGATTTCCCAAAGTCATACTTCATGCTTGCTTCAAGACCAAAGACTTCTGCTGCTCCTCCGTTATAGAGGTCACCCGTTCCCTGTCCCCCAGAAGACACGGTGTCTGCTCCGAGGAGGTTGTCGTAGTCGTTATAAAAGAGCACAAGCTCTGAGCGAAAATCACCTTCGATGTAATTTCCTCCCCACTCGTAGTTCACACTCTTTTCAGCCTCCACCTCACTACTACTTGTAGGCCCCGGAGGTGAGAATCCACGGTGAACACCAACAAATGCACCAACAGTTTCTGTAAGTTGATAATGAGCGCCCATCCCGGGGATAAGCTGATCAACTGAGTTCGAATTCTCCTTCACGTTAGTGCCGCTGCGTGAAGGATCGCTTGTCCCGTAATCTTCTCGAAGAAAATCAATCCGCTCGTATCGGATCCCGGGCGTGAAGGTAAAGTCATTATAGGAAATACGATCTGTCACTGAGAGTGCGAGTGCATCAGCGCTCCCGATACGGTTCGCATTACTTCCTGGGGTGCCATCAGTTGTTTGAAGGAGCGTCCCGTTCGTTATCTGGTAGAGGTCTTCATCTTGGAATCTATCCTCTTCATCTTCATGGTAACGGAGGGATACTTCGAGTTCGTGATTCGCCTCCCCTGTACTGAAATCGACTCCGAGCGTTGACTGCACCCCGTACGCTTCGTAGTCACGCGCATTGTTTCTTAATGCAAGTGCATCGATGGGACTATCCGCGTCGCCCCGAATCCAAGAGAGTTCCTCGGCATATATGGTCGGTTCTGCAAAGATACTCGTGCTAGAGACTCCGCCTGACTTCTCAAGCTTAAACCAGTTTCGCGAAGTCGTATTGTAATAACCAATGGTTGTAAGATCGATTCCAGAGCCAAGCTCGAGAAAGTGCGTGAGCGTAAATGCATGTCGGTCAACCTGGATGTTATCGAGCTGTGTCCCTGCATACCGCCGGTATGGAGTCATCGCAAAATCATCATCGGTCAGCCCTACATAGGTCTCATTTGAATCCTGGATATAGTAGTTCGCTTTAAACTCAAGGGTCTGAAAGAGTTCGGCTTCAGGGGCTGAGTTCAATCGAAACTTGGCAACGTAGTCTTCCAGCTCAAAGCCAGTATCTCCCCCGTTATCAAGCACTTTGAACCCATCATTTGTTTGTTGATACGTTTCAATCAGCACCCCTCCCCTCGAGAAGCTATCTCCGATTGAGGTGTGGATTTTCCTACCCTCATTTTCTCCGAACTCGGTGCGCGCAAAAAAACGGCACGACTCAGGGATACTTGTTGAGAGCATGTTAAGGCTTCCCCCCGTTGTGTACGGGCCGTATTTAATAATACTCGCACCCTTTAACACCTCGATTGATTCCATCCGTCCAATGGGAGGAAAGAAGTACGCAGACGGTGCTGAGTACGGAGCTGGTGCATTAAGCACACCATCTTCCATTACGGTGATACGAGAGCTTCGCTCTGAGGAAACTCCCCGAAAGCCGATATTCGGTCGAAGGCCAAGTCCGTCTTCCTCTTGGATATTCACGCCGGGTACTCGTCGAAGAACTCGGTGTGCGTCATCCATTCCTCCAAGAGCCTCTTCCATCTCTTGTTCTTCCATGAAGTAAATGGAACCAGGAATGGAATCTTCAACTTCCTTCGAACCGACAACGGTAATCCGTCGAGTGACTTGTGAGGCTGCATTGGCCTGCTTTGCTTCTTCCGGTATGTCTTGAACCTGCGTTTCTTGAGCGTGCACCGGCATTACACCGAGCAGCATAACGAGGGAAAGAATCACTCCCGTTACACTCATAATGAAATTCACACACTTAGCCTGCAACCTTGCATCCTGCATCTTTGAATCCTTTGACAACGAGCTCCTTATCACGAGCCTCTGCATCAATTCTTGCGAGTTGGCATATACCCCTAGGCAGAGCCCATACCAACGCGATGTTTGAGATACCAAGCAAAACGAAGGGATGCAATACGAGAAGTAAAAAAAGTGATAGGTTGAACGAGCTAGGTACTTAAAAGAACAAAGAGTTCAGGTTGCTGCATCCGTTATCAACAGGCGTAAAATTTAATGCTCTAAACGGTATCGCCATTTCACTCAATAGGGGGTCTATTCCGGTCGCAAGAGCTCCTTTGCTCCCTGAGCGAGGAGGTTGTGACCAACTTCTTGTCCAAGCGCCTCTGCCTCTTTCCATAACCCTCTCGCTTCGGCTCGAAGGGTTCTCGTGGAGTGCTGGTCGTAGACCTCGGCTTGAAGGAATACCGAGTCGTGCCCCTCACCGATAGCAAAAATGGAAACGGCTGAATGGCAGTCTCCCTCTAGTGTCTTCGCAACTGACCTCTCGCTGTAAAAACATGCAGCATCTTGATCGGATGCAAGGGTCTTCAGTTGGGCAATCA
>JBMTVV010000219.1:0-4005 GCA_049451755.1 Bdellovibrionota bacterium | reverse complement strand
CTCCCCCGGAAGAAGCATGTATCGCGCGCGAGCATATATCTCAGGCTCATTCTCTTTTACCCAGAGGAGTTTTGCCGCAGTGAAGTTTCCGGGAGAATTTCCTATCGCTCTTATATCTTCTGCGCTCAGTTGAGATTCAATCTTCTCGCCACTGGCGACTGCTCGACTATCGCACCAGATAATAGAAGGCCGAACTGGAAAGTGCTCTTCATTTATGAGGACGAGCCCGTGCATTTGGTAGGCAATTCCAATTGCGACAACCCCTCGGTATGCGTCTGGTGCTTGATGACGTACGGCTTGCACTGCATGCTGAACATGCTGCCACCACACTTCAGGATCTTGTTCGGCCCATGATGGGTGCGGTGAGTGTATGGGAAGCTCGGTCTCTGGTGATTGACTGCCTGCGATGCGCTCTCCATTTTCAGCGTCAACCAAGGCCACCTTCACAGAGGAGCTACCAATATCAAGTCCTAGCAGAGTTTTTCTCATTTCTCGGCTCCATTTCAGCTTGCTGAGCACACATGAAGGCTCAGACCGGTACTACAGCAATCCTCGAAAGTAGTGCCACGAGAGTGGTGCTACTTTCAAGGATTGCTATGTGTTCTCCCTGCGGGGGTAGAGCGAATCCACAAAAACAATTTCACTTCGTGTCGTTATTATTGGTGGTCGCTCTAGGTGTACTCCGAGAGAAAAGGAAGGACAATGGAAATATGTCTGACCGGATGCGATCTTTATCGTATTACCCTAAAACGGATTGTTTTGTGTGAGACAAGCTCCCAGACAATGGACATCCTCCAAGCCACAAACTACCGCTCTCGACCAACTGCCCAAATGTCCGGTGAGGCCCCATCTCCAAACGAGCACCGAGCGCGGAGGTCTCCGTCTGGATGGAGGTAGAGAGAACCAGAAGCTGTTCTCAATGCACCATCTCGAAGCCTCTGCAAGACTTCAAACTCTTCCTTGTTTAGCCTTCCATTACCGACTATTTCTGCGGACTCCCATGAGTTCCTTGCCTCACCGCGCAAAGGGATTCCGACGCTCTCAGCCTTCCGAAGAAGTGTCGCACAAATAAGGGTTGCTTGTAGGTCATCCGCAAAGATGAGCCCATGTTCAGCGGAGCGTGAACGCGCGTTCATGAAATCCTCTTCCTGAGTTGTTTTGGTCTCATCAATGATCACGTCCCGATTTCTCGCAGTATTATTTGAATGAAGGAAGAGTACCATCTGACTTTTGAAGGCAGGAGATGTCGTTGCATCCACATTATCCCCCCAATCGAGGAGAAGACGATCGGAGGACTCTCCAATTAATTCCCGAAGCACTGCTGACGAGCTCTGATGTGTTGATAGGGGCAATGTAATGGTAATGGCTGCATGAATTCGTCCTTCATCTGCTACATCCCAATACTCACTAGAGCGAACTTGCAGGGAGTTCACAACGGCAAGTACCCGCTCTGAATATCCATCGAGAAGCCTCAAGAGCTCATCTCGCTGTGTCTCAGATAAACTAATTCGACCAGATTTCATCTCCTCGAGGAAGTGCTCAAGGCCAATAACAGGAGCACTCTCTGGATGTGTCAGGACTTCTCGCGCCAATTCAGCCGCGCGAGCTTTTGCATCATTCTGCGTTTGCTTTAATTCCATCCATTTTCTCCTCGTACTGATCTTTTCTTAGAATTGCTAACGCCTTTCGCACAAAGGCATCTCTCCGTGAATCAGCGAGATCAGCGCTTTGCAACACCTGCTCGATACGATTCGCCACAGAGATGTCGACTCTTTGTGAGTCAGTTGTATTCGTCTCTTCGCGCGGACACCTCATCTCTTCCCAACCTAAAAAACGGTCCTTTTTTCCTTCACCCATGACAGTTTACCCATCACAACCGATCGGTGATATTGAATCGCCAACTCAACTCCGCATAAGGATCTTTGAGCTGATTCCAGCGAGGTGTATTTAATTCGCCACTCTTTGTCGCCTGAAAGAGAACCTCTGATACATCCGGACTCTCAGCGATGCGATAGGGCCGTCCCGACTTCCCGTACGTATGGTGTTCAAGAAAAGTTGCCTTCGTCGTATCGATTCCGAACAACGAGCCGACTCCATTCGCGAGAATCTCTATCCCCTGCGTCGGACTGACTCCATAGGATTGCTCGTCTGAGGTGAACATAATGATTGCTTCTCCTTCATTCCTCCCGGCAAAGATTCGTACTCGACACTCAGAGCGATGATCTAAAATCTGAAACTTCAGACGTTCATCATAGAGCTTTGAACCTGCCGGTTGATCTATATCAAGAACGATTCCGTTGGCGGTTAATGCTTGAAAATCCGAAAATTCATGATACAGGTCCTTTGGAACAGCGAGCTCAGCCCACTCAGAGGACAGTAGAGCTGTTGCTCTGACAATTTTCGTAAGAGCGTCTTCGACTGCAATGAGTCTGACAGAATTTCCCCCGTAACCCTCCAGTAGTTGCTCAAGGTAGGGAATCGCACGCTGCAGATACTCACCTTGTAGACCAAGAGCGGTAAAAAAGTTTCTTGTGAGTGTCTCACTTTTTAGGATCGGATGGTGTGGATTCTCGACGATTTCCTGCAATGTTCCGAAGAGGAACACGCTCGATTCATTCGAATGAATACTCCCGAGGGCTGAGAATGCGGCAGCAGGCAATAGGTCTCTTGATAACGTTCCGTCTAAGCCATGAACGTTAGCGAGCTCTTTCAGTCGTGGAACGAGTGCCTCTGCGTATGGTGCCACCTTTGGAACAGCGGCTGCTGCATGGACCAACAAATCTGTATTCTCTACCTCTAAGACTTGCCGGAGACCCTCCACGACACGGCTCGCCACATCAGGACTTGGGTTAGCAGGAATACGAAATCGGAAAAGGGTCTCACAGAGGCCCCCAATGAGCTCTTTCGCCGCAGATGGGTCCTCATACCGAGGAGAGCGTAACTGCTCCATATAACGCAGGATAGTCACCCCAGGATCGGGATACGAATACTCGCCCATAACACACCGTTCTAACCCAACACAGGTCGAAGAGGTTACATCAAGGAGCTTCGTAATCAAGTCCCGTCGGGGGCTTTTACTCTCATCTCACCTATAAACTACGGACGGCATAAGATTACGTGATGGAGTAGTTACATTACCAGTACTCTGATATCCCGGAAATTTTTAGACTTTGGCGAAACGACTCTAGTCCTCCCCAAGTGGTCCACCAGTCTGGGTACCGCCATCAAGACCCATCGTTCCAAGAGGAATTCCTGAGCTGCCATCTGAATTCAAAGCAATTGCAGCGGTTTGCAGAGGATCAGTAGCTGCTCCTCCGAGCTGAGTAACAGCTCCGATGCTCACAGAAGAGATAAGAGCAACGAGGAGTGCGTACTCAACGAGGGACGCACCAGCTTCCTGCAATAAGTCTATTTTATTGAAAATTTTCATATACTTCCTCCACCAGCTCACACCAATCAACGTCCCTCAACCCCTATTCGGATAAACTCTTTCGAGTGCTTCACAAAAGTTTTTGGCTAGACCAACCGACTGTCCTCACATAGGGTGAAAGAATGCCCTAAAAATGCACTAGGCTAGGCTATACCCATGAATGAAGAAGGCTCACAAAAAACGACTGACCAGCTACTGAGTGGGCTCTTAAGAGGAGTTGCCAGATTCTTCGTCCGCAGACACATCCCCTTTCAACACTTTGTGGACCTCGCGCGGGAAGCATACGTAGTAACGGCCCAAGAAGAGCTCGAGAAGGGCGATGAGAAGGTGAATACGAGCCGTATTAGTGTTGCGACCGGCATTACGCGCCGAGAAGTAAAGAATATTACTACTGGATCAATCGATGCGGGGCGTCGTTCAGCAACTCTCGTCTCTCGGGTGCTCAATCGGTGGGAGCAAGACAGGCAGTATCGGGACAAACGGGGCCGATTACGCACACTCACATTCTCTTCTGAGAACAGTGAGTTCTACGACCTCGTTAGCTCTATTAGCCAACACCTCAATCCAGGCACGGT
>JBMTVV010000218.1:0-4032 GCA_049451755.1 Bdellovibrionota bacterium | reverse complement strand
TAACTACCTAGTTTGCTGATACAACTCCGGAATTAATCGATCTTCCTATCCATAACAGCTGTTCAAGAGTGTTCCTCAAGAACGGAGTCAGTCCGTGGATCTGAATCGAGTAGACTTTTGCTGGAGCAAGTGTGTACTATAAGGGCGCCAAGGAGTGCGCGGTGCCAGGTGGGGGGTATCGAGCGCCGGTGGAGAAAATCTCAGGGTTGGATCGCTGCCCCCCTACCTCAATGAGGTATCGTCATGCCTGGTGGCGTGATAGGTAGTTTAAAAGTCTATGTGATGGGGCGGGGGCGTCGCATCTCGCCTATTCCGGAGTTCCTGTGAGTCAAACTAAGCCAGAATTAACGCGAATCAATAGCCTTCAAGCCACCTATGATGATTTTTGCGCCGCTTTATCTACGTGCAGCACCGAAGCGGCGCTCGCCGATTTGAAGGCTAGTCTCATCGGAGGGAAGGGGACTATTACGCAGTTAATGAAAGGGTTGAAAGACCTACCTCTGGAAGAGAGGCGAGAGTTCGGCGTAAAGGCGAACGAGATTAAAGACCTTATTGAGGAGAAAAGTCGGACACGCTTGGCTGAGTTCCGCCGACAGGAAGCGCTTCGCGCAGTGGAAGCCTCCTGGATTGACCCTTCACTACGGGAAAGTAATGTAACGGGTGGATTAAACGCCGCAGGTTTCCATCCCCTGACTCTCGTACAACGAGAGGTAGAAGACGTCTTTTTAGGGATGGGATTTCAGATCCTCGACGGACCTCACGTTGAAACAGACTATTACAATTTTGAAGCTCTCAACATTCCGCGAGATCATCCGGCTCGCGACATGCAGGATACGTTCTGGTTTCCGGATCTTGAGCATCTGCTACGAACCCATACCAGCGCCGTTCAAGCGCGCGGCATGCAGCTCTACCGTCCTCCGTTCAAGTTTATCGCACCCGGCAAGTGTTTTCGGTGTGAGAGAACGGATGCTTCGCATGAGATGATGTTCCATCAAGTCGAGGGAATGATGGTGGACAGAGGAGTCTCAGTGGCTCATTTGACCTACTTTATGAATGTGATTCTCAATCACATCTTCGGGAGGTCCGTCAAAGTTAGATTGCGGCCAGGATTCTTTCCCTTCGTCGAACCTGGATTCGAGCTGGATATTAATTGTCTCATCTGTTCGGGGGCGGGATGTTCTGTGTGCAAACACTCCGGATGGGTAGAGCTGTTGCCGTGTGGAATGATTCATCCGGCAGTGCTTCGAACCGGTAACATCGATCCAACAGAGTATTCTGGATTTGCGTTTGGTCTCGGGCTCGATCGTCTTCTCATGATGCGCTACGGCATCAATGATATTCGATTGATTCATTCTGGCGATCTTCGACTCAGCCTTCAATTTAAGACTTTCTAGAGGTAAGGGATCATGCTGCTTTCGCTCAATTGGATCCGCGACTTTGTTAAACTTCCGGCAATCTCTGAGGCAGAGATAACCGGGCTCATAACGCTCAAAACGGCAGAGCTCGATGGTTTTCAGACCTATGGCCAGGTACTCGAGTCGGTGTTGGTAGCAGAAGTTATACGGCTTGAGCCGGTTAAGAACTCCTCGTTAAAGGAGGCGGTGATTGACGTCGGCGGCGGGCGTACGCACACGGTTCTGTGTGGAGCGCCGAACGTGTGTATAGGGATGAAAACGCTCCATGCTCCCGTTGGAACCAAGCTGCCAGATGGGAAAACCGTTGCGGTGAAGTCCATTGCAGGCGTTGAGTCTCATGGATTTCTGTGCTCTGAGGCAGAGCTCATGCTGGGAAGCGATGATTCAGGTTTGATGGTGCTTGATAGTAGCGTTGCAAATGGAACCAAGGCCTCGGTAGTTTTTCCTGACGCGGTGGACACGGTCATTGAAATAGACAACAAGTCGCTCACGCATCGTCCGGACTTGTGGTGTCACTACGGATTCGCCCGTGAGTTGGCGACTATATTTGGGGTGGACCTCGCGAACCCATTCGACCAGAGTTGGAGGCAGTCCGTGCTGAATCGATCCATAGAGACAGCAGCGCCGGTCTCCGTGAATGTTGATCCAGCCACCTGTTGTCTCGGCTTCGCCTGGGGCTCAATCGATAAAGTTACCGTTTCTCCTAGTCCGTCATGGTTGCGAGGGCGTCTTCATAGAGTTGGGATACGGCCAATCAACAATATCGTGGATATTGGGAATTACGTGATGCTTGAGTTGGGCATCCCGTTGCACCTCTACGACCGAGCAAAGATTAAGGGCTCTGAAATTCGTGTCATTCCCGTGCACGCCCCGACGAGTATGCAGCTGCTGGATGGCTCGACAGCTCAACTACAGCCATCGGATACAATAATCGTCGATGATGAGGACCCCCTGGTTCTTGCTGGAATCACGGGTGGAGCTCGCCCAGCGGTCTCTGAAACCACGGACAATCTTCTTCTGGAGGTTGCGAATTGGAGCGCATCGGCTATTCGTAAAACGTCGCTTCGAGTGGGAGTTCGTACGGAGTCGTCACTGCGGTACGAGAAGTCTCTCGACAGTACGCTGCTTAATAGGACCGCGATTCGCGCTTTGGATCTCATTACTACCCTTTGTCCTGAGTCGCGAATAGTGGGACCTCTCGGCATTACTGGTCTGCCGCCAAAGCAGGAGTTGCCGTCAATTCAGCTTTCGCTTCCTTACCTGAATGAGATTTTAGGCACATCTGTGCCGCCGCAGGACGTAGAGAGGATCCTTACTGCTCTCGGCTTCTCCGTCGAGAGAAGAGGCGATTCCATGAGTGATACGGTGCCCTCGTATCGTGCCACCAAAGATGTCAGCTGTGACATGGCTCTGATCGAAGAGGTAGGGCGAATGTGGGGATATGCGCGCATCACACCGATGCCTCCACAGTCTCACGTTGTCCCCGTAAAGCCGGCGCAGTTGAAGCAACTTCAGAGGAGTATAGCCGATTTTATGGTCTATCGAGGGAAGGCTCTCGAGATCGTGACCTATCCCCTTATCGGACTGGACCTTTTGAAACGTGCATGGTGGCCTATGCTCAATGATGAGCTGGTTCTGCAAAATGCCTGGTCCAGTGATTTCGATAGAATGCGACCATCTCTGATTCCCTCGGCGTTGAACGCGTTGGCACTCAACCAGAAGTCTTACGAAAGCTTCCGGTTCTTTGAAATTGGCCGATCGTATGTGCCAGGTGGCGACTTCTGCCAAGAGCGACACGAAGTAATTTTCGTAGAGTTTACTCGCGAGCAGCGAAAGCTCGTCGAGGCTCTAACGCTTGTCGAGAATGCATTGTCCTTGACGCACAGCTGCGATGCGGTCCTTCGTCCGCTGTCAGAAGAGGGTAGCAGCTTCGTCCCAGCAAACTGGGAAGGCATGCTGCAAGCCACTGCTCACGAGGTGTGGTCTCCCCGAGGCGTAAGCGGAGTTGTATTCGAAGTATCGCCGCTCTTATCGCATGCGATGAAGATTCGAGGGCACGCGAGTATTATTGTACTTAGCTTAGATGCTCTCGCACATTCGGCTACGTTTGACCAAAGAAAATTCGAGCCGATCAATTACTTCCCATCGACTAGCATTGACCTCACGGTTTCGGCCGGCGCTCGCGTTCCTGTTGCAGAGGTATTGAAGGGGCTCCGTGCAAAACCGATTACAGGAGTCGTATCCACTTCCATCGTCAGCGTTTTTCCACTGCCGGACGACAAGAAGGCGGTCACTCTGCGGCTTGGCCTTCAAAAGGAAGGAGGAACCTTCACCAAAGAAGAGCTCAAGTCGTGTGAGCAGGCCATTATTTCGATTCTTCAGTCGAGCGGGTTTCCTCTTCGTAGTTGAGTCATCGGGGCAAGAAGGTAAGTCTTTGTAGTACCCCAGACTCACTAAAAAGAAGTCATCTCGCTTGGAATAGGAGCGAGCTCCCGTCACGACATAGCAAGATGTATTCACGGACACTAAGATTTATGCACACCCTGAATGCTTAAGGGCTCGCCACTAGCTTCTGCGTTCCAGCGTCTATTGAACAGTGTCAAACTACAGGTGGGCG
>JBMTVV010000217.1:0-4095 GCA_049451755.1 Bdellovibrionota bacterium | reverse complement strand
GATCTCGGCGGATAGAAACAAGGCGGTGATCACTGCTGGCCTGTGGTAGACCGATTTTTACCTGTTTTCCAAGAGCTTCTCCGTTCGGGAGGGGGAATGCGTTTAGCGCTACGCTGTTAAAGCCGATGACTTCACTGATATCGAGCCCTGGATCATCAAATCTATGGCTTCCTTTTTCTTGTGCCTCCATGTAGCCATTTTGCATGGCTAGGTGTGTAGGGGTTGCTTGTTTTATGACTTCTTTGTCTATCAGTGCTTCTTTACCACTTTGCGTCGTTGATAAGAGTATGCGTGCTGTCGCATCAGGATCTTTACAGCTTATCTCTAGCCATAGTCCTCTCTCCTCACGATCTCGGCGGATAGAAACAAGGCGGTGATCACTGCTGGCCTGTGGTAGACCGATGTATACCTGGCTTCCAAGAGCTTCTCCGTTGGGGAGGGGGAATGCGTTTAGCGCTTTGCCTTGAGCGCCGATGACTTCACTGATATCGAGCCCTGGATCAAATCGTACTTCCTGCGTGTCTGAAGTGGTCAGGGCCTTGTAGGCAGCTTTCATAGCTTCAATAGCGCTGCCAATTTGCTCGGATTCCCTTTCTCCGAAGCCCGCGGCATCTAGTGAATCACCAGTATCTCCTTGTCGAAGATACACTGGGTTAACAGCCGTGTCGGTAGCTCTCCAGACAGCGTCAGAGGATGGGAGCTGCTTGAACAAGGAGTTAAGAAGGTCTGCTCCGTCAGCAACGGGCTGGGACGGGTTGTTCTTACGGTTAGACTCTTCTGAATTTTCTGTACCAGTAACCTCTGGCATGCTTCTTCTCTAATTTCCGTTAGTCTGGCCTCCGTCAAGGCATCTTTAAACGTTGCGCGCGCTCTCTCAAAAGAGAGAGCTATACGTCAATCTGTAAAAAGAATGCACATAAAATGCATCTTACTCAAAATAAAATAAGATCCTCCAACCGCAGGGAAACCAGACAGTTATCTGAATACAGTTTGTGCCGGTTTAAGCTATCTCTCTTTTTTTAGTGTTAATCTTTTGAATACACCTCCGAGATTGAGCCGTGTCTGTACAGCTTGTATCCGGTCTGTTGCTCGGCTAATACCTGTGTTACGGGATTTCTACGTTCAGTTGTAGCTGTAACTCTTTAGGCCATAGCGGAGTATTCCTGCTGTATACGGGAGTTCTCCCGGAAAGGAGTCGACACTTTCTGGATTTTTCCGAGAAGACGATCAGAAATTAGTCGTGCCCCGAGTAACAGACACTCGTAGAGGCAGAAAATGGCCTCAGGGAGTTACTGCCCAGAGCAAGTGCCACGAAAGGGTTTGTTCACCCCCACTTCCCGTCTATGACGGGATCTCCACATCGGGGAAGTTATCCATGAGCTTATCACTGCGAAGGAGCTCCATTCGCTTGATAAAGTCATCCTTGGTGAGAGTGAGTTGCTCTTTGACACAATAACGCCGGAGAGTGACGGAATTCGACTCCTCCTCATCAGCTCCAATTATGATGATGTTGGGAATTTTTCGTGTAACTGCTTCTCTTACCTTTTTTGAGAATGAGTTCGAAGAGGCATCAAGCTCTACTCGGAACATGTGAGAACGCAAGAGTGCTTCAATCTCAGCCCCGTACGAAATGAACTTCTCCCCTACAGGAACTATCCGTACCTGAGTCGGAGCCATCCATGTTGGGAATGCTCCTCCAAAGTGCTCAATGAGAAACGCCATGAACCGTTCATGGGTACCGAGCGGTGCACGGTGCACGATATAGGGTCGATGCTCTTTCCCATCTTCACCGACATACTTCAAATCAAAGTTAATCGGTGAGGCGAAATCAAGCTGTGTGGTACTGATTGACTCTTCTCGACCCAGCAACGTCCTCGCTTGAAAATCTATCTTCGGGCCATAAAACGCAGCCTCACCCTCGCCAATATCATAATCAATCCCAAGATCTTTAATGACCTGTTCGACTACTTCCTCAGAGAACTTCCATAGCTCAGGGTTTACGACATACTTTTCTGGGTTATTCTCATCGTGAAGAGAGAGGCGAATCCGTACTCCTTCAAATCGGAATCGCTCATAGTAATCAAGCGCCATTTGGAAGGTTTGAGTCAACTGCTCATGCAACTGTTCGAGCGTACAGTAGATGTGTGCATCGTTCATCGACATCGAGCGCACCCGCAACAAGCCAGCCAGACTTCCAGAAGCTTCATACCGATAGCAGCACCCGTATTCTGCCAGCTTCAGTGGTAGCTCACGGTAGCTTCGAGGCCGTACCCCATAAATCTCATGATGGTGTGGACAGTTCATTGCTTTCAGGTAGTACTTCGATTCCCCTTCAAGCTCCATTGGAGGAAACATGCCGTCAGCGTAGTATGGCAGGTGCCCAGAGCGATAATAGAGCGCCTCTTTCGCAAGATGCGGCGTTGCAACTCGCTGATAGCCAGCCTTGAATTCAACCTCTTTCGCTAGCGACTCAAGTTCTTCGCGTAGGACTGTTCCGTTTGGCAACCACAGTGGGAGACCAGGACCGACCTCATCTGAGAACGTAAAGAGCTCAAGCTCCTTCCCTAACTTTCTGTGATCCCGCTGCATCGCAAGCTTTCGCCGCTCGAGATAATCATCGAGCTCTTCTCGCGTCTCATAGGCAAGTACATAGATTCGGGTAAGTTGTGGGTTCTTCTCATCCCCTCGCCAGTACGCACCCGCTAGAGAGTCTACACGGAAGGCATTCTCTGGAATCTCTCCGGTGTGCTCCACATGTGGCCCTTCACACATATCATCAAACGGGCCGTTCTCGTAAAATCCAATCTCAGCATTCCCCCGCTCAATGAGCTCACGACAGTACTCAACCTTAAACTGTTGCCCCTGCCCTTCTAGGTACGAAACGGCTTCACTCGCTGGTAACTTCCGTCCCGCAAATGACTGGCGTTGACGGATGATCTTTTTCATCTTCTTTTCGATATCTGGAAGATCATCTTTTGAGAGGGGTGCCTCAAAGAGAAAGTCGTAGTAGCACCCGTTATCAACCGGTGGACCAAATGCGAGCTTCGCCTCAGGCTTTATCTCAAGCACCGCTTGTGCCAAGACGTGAGCGAGTGAGTGACGAATTTTATAGAGTTGAGAGTTTTTATCAGTTTCCACAGCAAGTCCCCGTTAAGGACTTGAAAATACCGAAATAAACCGCATGAAAGCAAGAGCGTTTTCCTTGCAATCGCCTTTTCTACGGATCATCATAGAGGAATGCGACTTGCGATTATCGACCTTGGTACCAACTCCGTACGACTGCACATCCTCGAAAGAGACGGGCAAGGTGCGCTGAAGAGAGTTTTTAAGCAAAAAGAGATGATTCAGCTCGGAGCTGGACTCTTTCGAAATGGGGACTTCTCGCCGCAGGCTCGGCTACGAACCATAGCCGTCTTTAACCACTTTAAGAGTGTTTTTGAGCACTATGACGTGAGTGAGGTACAAGGAGTTGCCACCTGTGCCATGCGCGAAGCCAAAAGTGGGCTTGCCCTTCGAGATGAGATTGAGTCCCTCACGGGTATCTCGCTTCGTATCATTTCAGGGGAAGACGAAGCGATGCTCCTCTCAAAGGGGATTATCGCAAATATGGGAGCACTCCCCTCGCGAACCCTCTTAGTGGATATCGGTGGTGGAAGCACCGAGTGCTCACTCATAGAAGGCACTGAGGTGCTCTCAACGGTAAGTACCCCACTCGGCGCTGTTCGTTGTCAGGAAGAGACTCTTTTGAGTGTCCCGACGAATGGAAAGCAAGAGGCGCTTTTAAGAGAACGGATTCAACAGGAGCTAGAAACGTCTGGACTCTCTGAGGCGTGCCATGCAGCGCCAGTACCCCAGATTATTGGCTCTAGTGGGTCAATCCGAGCGATTCTCCGGCTTATTAGAGAAGACGAAGCGCTTCCACTTTCCTGCTCACTTAAAGAGCTTTCTCAATTTACGAATGAAATTCGAGAGCTTTCTCAAGAGGAATTACTAGCGCTTGGAAATATAGAGCCAAAGCGGGCATCGATTCTCTTTTCTGCCACAGTCATCCTTGAAGAAATTGCACGGCACCTGAAAGTAGACTCGATTACCGCC
>JBMTVV010000216.1:0-4100 GCA_049451755.1 Bdellovibrionota bacterium | reverse complement strand
GTCCAAGTATTCGCCTGAGCTCGTTTGAGTTTCTTTCTGAACGGCATTAGACTTCGTCTTCCGTATGTTCGAATACCGAGCGGATTGGGAGCACGCTATGCAGTGCGAAGAGCAATTATTCAGATGTAAGGTCTCATAGGATGGATAAACAGCCTCTCATACAAATAGGTGCTAAGTCTCAAGGAGAAGCCGAGTGTGGAGGAGTCCCGATCAGCGTCCCTAAGAGAGGGCCCCAACCAACAGAAGGTGCACCCTCTCGAGGAGTGTATATACATACTTTTGGTTGTCAGATGAACGTCTATGACTCTGAAAAGCTAGGAGTGCTCCTCGAGGATACGTATCGAGCGGTGTCGAGCCCTGAAGAAGCTGATCTCATTCTTATTAATACGTGTAGCATTCGAGAGAAGGCAGAGCATAAGCTCTACAGCCTTGTTGGCGGATTTCGCAACTTGAAGGAAAAGAGAGCTGACTTACTCATTGGAGTAGGGGGATGTGTTGCCCAGCAAGAGGGCTCGGAGATTTTGAAACGTTCTCCACTTGTTGACTTTGTCTTTGGTACCCACAACCTATCGCTCGTGCCGTCTCTCATCAAGAATATCGAGAGTGGGGGAGGAAAGCAGGTCGCCGTTGACTATCGAGAGGATTGGGAGACCCTGCCACTGCATGGTCCCACGGGAAGAGCTGCCGCCTTTGTTACTATCAGTCGGGGTTGTAATAAAAATTGTGCTTACTGCATCGTGCCAACGACGCGCGGCCCGGAAGTGTCGCGACCAGTAGATGAGATCCTTCAGGAGGTTCGTCTTGCAGCAACACGTGGAATTCGAGAAGTAACCCTCCTCGGACAAACGGTGAATTCGTACGGATTAGATCTTTCCCCGCGCATGAAATTTTCTGAACTCTTACAGCGAGTCGCAGAGATTGAAGGAATTGATCGCATCAGGTTTACGAGTCCTCATCCGCAGGAAATTCGTGATGACTTTTTTGAGATCCTTCGGAACAACCCGAAGGTGTGTCGTCATGTCCATATGCCACTACAGTCTGGAAGCGATCGTATTTTGAAGTCGATGAATCGAAATTATCGTATGAAGAAGTTCTATCGGATTGTCGACGGATTACGAGAGGCGTGTCCGGAGGTGGCAATTACGACTGACATCATTGTTGGATTTCCCGGCGAAACCGAAGAAGACTTCCGAGAGACTCTCGCAGCAATGAATACCATTAAATTTGACTCTAGCTATTCATTTGCGTTCTCACCACGACCAGGGACTGAGGCAGAGCGTTTTCCCGACCAGCTCTCTGAGTCGGTAAAGCGAGAGCGTCTCCTTGAATTGCAGGCGCTTCAAAAAGAGCACACCGCAGAGCGACTCGATGCGTGGATAGGGCAGGAGACAGAAGTGCTCATTGATGGGTTCGTAAAGAGTAATCCCGAGCTTCTCCAAGGCAGAAACTCACAAAATATCCTTATTCATTTGGAGCGTCCTGAGCATGATCTTGGCCCGGGGATGATGACCGATGTAAGGATTACCCGAAGTTCACGGTATACCCTTCATGGGATGCGGGTCGGCGCTGAGGGCTCGTAGCCACTCCTCTTTTCGCGTTTTCAGGGTATGGAACTTTGAGAAAGCCCTATACTGCCGTATTTTTTAGAGAGTCGGCGATTGAAGTCATACAAATCACCGTATGCGAGCAGCGGCAGGTGAGAATTTGCCGACGCGGCGTAGACAGTCTGCCTCTCTCTCGATACACTGATCGCGAGAAATTTGAAGAGAGCCATCTGTAAAGGCAAGTAAATTCAGTTCTATGGAAGATGAATCAGCGATAGAAATGTTTGTAGGTGGTCTGGTATTGGATCCGAATACCCAAGCGCCTGTTGTAGTACTCAAAAATGAAGAGGGGGATGTGCACTTGCCGATATGGATTGGTGTTGCCGAAGCAACATCAATTGCAAGCGCAATAAAAGAGTTAGAGATGGCGAGACCCCTCACGCACGATCTCATGATGACAATTCTTGAGGAAGTTTCCTTTCGTGTGGAGCGAGTTGTTATAACAGAACTGAAAGACTCCACATACTTTGCGGAACTGATTCTTGCGAGTGGAGATAAAGCACTCATACTCGATTCACGTCCTTCGGATGCAATCGCGGTGGCTCTTCGTGCAGCAGCCCCAATCTTTGTAACTCAGCAAGTCTTAACGCAGGCGCAAATTAGTTTTGCAGATCACATGCAATCAGGAGAGCCAGAGGAGTCATCCGAGGCTGCAATGAGAGCGGATGAACAGGCGGAGGCGGCTCAAGAGTTGAGTGGAGAAGGAGAGGGCACCTCGGAGGCTGCTGAAGAAGATGCGATGTCACCTTTCAAGGATTTCAAAGAGATTGATAAAGACAAGTGGAATGAGATTCTTGAAGAGCTCGATCCAGATGACTTTAAGTATAAGACGTGAGCAGTGCTTCCGTAGGAAAAATATTTCGGCTCTCTGAAAGCCAATCACAGAGAACCGTTTGTAGTATTGTCGACTATAATAGTGTTGTTTTTAGTAGTGCCGGGAGTGAGTGGTGAGAATAGACAGTGGAGACTATGACACAGTGACGAAGGGAGCAGTCTCAAGTTCAAGTGGAGCTAGTCAGCGGAAGGCCAAGGGGAAGGCTGCTCAAGATACGTCGGCTGAAGTTATTCAACAGACGGTAGCTGAGGACCCGCTTGCGAAATTCCTGCAAAAAAACTGGCGTTTCCTAGCCATTGTCATCAGCATTATTGTTGCTATTGCCTACGGAAAGAACTTCTTTGAGCAAACTCGATATGAATCGTTGCGACGATCGGCCGACCTGTTGTTGAGCCTACAACAGCAAGTCGAGCAGCTGAGTCAGGTTGAACTACAGAGTACTGATGAGGCGACGGGGGAATTTGAGCAGGGACTGGCTCGTGCTCAGGAGTTGCGCCGTGCTCTCTCACAAGAGCGTGATCCGTACGCAACACTTTCCCCTCTGTACGAAGCTGTCCTTTTACAGATGCAAGCCGAGAAAAAAGAAGCTCTTCCGAATGTCAGTGGTAGTCAAGTGACTCATCTCGATGGAGGAGTCTTTACTGGAGTTATCGCTGAGTTGCGTAGCTTTCAACAAGCCCTCTCTCTTTTAGCACCTAGTATAGAATCAACCCCAGACGCCTCTGCTGTTGGTGCTCTGAAGGAGATAGTTCGTGGTGGCCGTTTTACTGGAAGTGCCGCGCTCGCGGTCTTGCAAGCTGTTACAATGAATGATGCCGAGTCGCAAGCTGAGCTCAAGGAGTTGACTCAAGAGTACATAATGCGAAATCCAGAGCAGGCCGATATTATTCGCAGAGAACTCCCCTTGCTATCAGAGTAATGATTCTCAGAGAGATCGGTTCTCCAATTTTTGACGATCGATAGATTGTCCCCCCGGTTCCTTTTTCGCCGATAGAATTCATAACCCGCAGCTCATTACGGCCCTTCTTCGTATGGGCTCGATGGGTTGCAGTTGTCGCGTTCGTTACCTAATTGAACGGGGAGGGCTCAGTTCTTCTTTTTAGGTGTCGCATCGTCATTGACCACCTAACACACAGTATTGAGCGCACGGAGTTCCTCGTTGAGGTGTTCTAAATGGTACAACGTGGTTAACTGAGTGCCGCGCTGGCCACCTTTATGTGATAGGCTCCCTTTTTTCTTTTTTCTTCGCTTTAACTGTGGGATAGCCATGGATTGCTGTGGGTTTGGAGCCGGAAGTGGCATCGCTTTGTCACCTTGAAGTGAACGCAGCAAGGCTCTTTCTAGCTTCGTTAATAAATTTGCAAGGAAGCCAAGGGGATCTTCCAGAAATGAGACTTCTTGCAGAGAGTCGCGCGTTCCTTTCAGTCTCTTCTTGTTTCCGCGAGAAGTGCTCTTAGTAGTGTCAGGAGTCTTTTCGACTGAATTTTCAGTAGTGGCTTTTGTGGCTGTTATGCTCGATTCAGAAGAACGGTGGAGCGTCTCCCGGTACTGTTCAAGGTGATCTGAAAGCTCCGAATCGATGGTGGAATTCCTTCGTATCTCTCCTTGTCGCACCTGAATGGACTCTTTCGAGATTTCATGAACTGATGAGGAAGTTTGTA
>JBMTVV010000215.1:0-4118 GCA_049451755.1 Bdellovibrionota bacterium | reverse complement strand
GATGAGCCAGTATTCGGAATTGAGGCGAATGATGTCCTCTTCATTCTGGATGGAAGAAAGGAGGCCTCAACACTCGCTCGGAAGTCTGGAAACTTCATCCGTGAGATCGGCATTCGGGTTGAGGAGAGTGAGCATGCCATGAGTGAAATCCAAAAGCGGACGAGCGAACAATCGTGGCTCTGTGAGGCGACTGGAGTTGGATATCTAAAAGCGCCACATGATGGAGAGCTCTTATTCCGGTTTCTTGAAGATGATCACCGGCCATACCTCGGCATGATACCAAATCCAGGGCTTATTCGAACAAGCTCTTATGCATTTCAGCGGATAGATCACATCGTAACGAATACTCAAAAGATTCTTCCGGTGATTGACTTCATGAAAGATGTCTTCGGTATGAAGAAGGTGAATGAGTTTACAATTCGCATCGAAGCCGATGAGTTCATGGCATCGCTCTACAGTGAAGTTATGGGGTTGTACGGAACAGAAGAAGCAATTCTCTTCCCGGTGAATGAGCCGTTAGCCGGAGATAATGAGTCCCAAATTCCAGCACAGCTGCGAGAGATGGGGCGAAGCCATGCGCAGCACATAGCGCTTGCAACCGATAATATTATTGGCTCAATCGAAACGCTCCGTGCACGAGGCCTTGGGTTCCTTGAGTTCCGGAATGAGAAGCATGCACAGTGTTATTATGAAGAGGTCCCGAATAGGCTCGGAAATATCACCCCAGAAGAAGCCTTTGAGACCCTCAAGCGGCTTGGGATTCTCGTTGATAAGTGCGGTGAGGGCTACTTGCTCCAGCTCTTTTCAAAAAGAATGTTTCCAGATAAAAGTGTCCCGTTCATAGAGATTATTCAAAGAGCAAGCGATGTGATCGGTTGCTTCGGTGATGGGAACTTCGCAGCACTTGCTGAATCACTCGAATATTCGATGCGTTCTGAGGGAGTCGCCAAGTAGCTAACACGTAACCCTAGTGACACGTAAAGCTATCGACACGTATACCCGCCATCGATGACGAGCTCTGAACCGGTGACAAACTTCGCTTCTTTTGAGGCAAGATAGAGCGCACCATATGCAATATCATTCGGTTCACCGATGTGCCCAATGGGATGCTTCTCAGCAATCATCTTTTTGCCCTCCTCATTATTGAGACCTTGGCTCTCAAGGTGCTTTTCGACCATCGGTGTCCAGATATATGCCGGGTGAATAGAGTTCACTCGAATTCCATGGGGCGCGTAGAGAAGGGCATCGGTCTTCGTCATGAGACGAACGGCTCCTTTTGAGGCATGGTACGGTGGAACATCAGCTCCACCAATGAGACCGTAGATAGAAGAAAGATTGATGATACTCCCACCCCTATTCTTCATCATCTGCGGAACGATGTGCTTTGTGCAGAGGAATACACCTTTTACATTTACTGCCTGTACCCGGTCCCACTCTTCTTCGGTAATTTCATGCGTTGGTTTGTTTGGTCCGACAATACCAGCATTATTAACAAGCACGGTAGCTGAGCCAACAGCTTGCTCAACCTCAAGAAAGACAGATCGTACGTCTACTTCTTTCGCTACATCCATACGAAAGAAACGAGCCTTCCCATTCTCGCGGCGAATCTGTTCGCAGACGCTCTCTCCTTGATCCTCGAGAACATCTGTGACAATGACTGTGGCTCCCTCTCTAGCGAAGACTTGAGCCGTTGCACGTCCAATTCCTAACGAGCCACCCGTAATGATAGCAATTTCATGGTCAAGCCGTCCCATTGTCTCCTCCTTCGCCCCGATATCTTTTAAAACGTGATGGTAAGTATGTGGAGACAACGATGCCCTCAATATGATTACGATCAATTTTTTAGCGTGAGAGAAAGTGCACGATACACCTCGGCAAAGATTATGAAGAGGAGTGCTGAGTGAGTGAGTACGTGCGGTGGTTTGAAGAGATTAGTCATGCGGATATACCTGACGTGGGAGGGAAGTATGCCTCGCTCGGTGAGATGTATCGGGAGCTTTCAAAAGAAGGAATTGAGATTCCCTATGGTTTTGTACTTACATCAGATGCCTACCGCCGTTTTCTGCGTGTGGCTCAAATTGATGGGCGCATTGGGCAGTTGATTAAGAATCTTGATACGAAGAATGTACCTGAACTACAGAAGAGGGCTCGTGCTATTCGAGAGCTTATTGTTTCAGCCAGCCTCGATGATTTTTTACGAGGTGAGATCACGCAAGCATATGCGCATCTGTGTAAAGAGAGTGGGGGGCCTATAGATGTTGCGGTGCGGAGCTCTGCAACAGCAGAAGATCTTCCTGAAGCGAGTTTTGCCGGACAGCAAGAGAGTTTTCTGAATGTATCTGGAGAACGAGCCGTTCTGCAAGCGTGTAAGCAGTGCTTTGCATCGCTCTTTACTGAGCGAGCTATTTCGTACCGAGCTGAGCAGGGCTTCGAACATGAAGACGTTGCACTCTCCGTTGGTGTACAGAAGATGGTGCGTGCAGACATGGCGTGTTCAGGGGTGATTTTCACCTTGGATCCAGACTCTGGGTATGAGCATGTCGTCCTGATCACCGGTGTGCACGGTCTCGGTGAGCCGCTGGTGCAGGGACGAATCTCTCCGGATGAGTTCTATGTTTTTAAGCCAACACTCCGTGAGGGATATCGTGCGATTCTCGCAAAGCATCTTGGGAGCAAGTGGACAAAAATGGTATATGCAGAGTCTGGGCAGTCAACTACGACAACTATTCGTGCCTCCTATGCAGAGCGTTCTCGTCTCGTACTGAATGATGATGAGATTCTTACCCTTGCCAGATGGGGATGTAAGATTGAAGAACACTTCTCTGAGAAGCTCTGCAGATCTGTGCCAATGGACATTGAGTGGGCGAAGGATGGTCGAGACGGCAAGCTATATATCGTGCAAGCGAGACCCGAGACGGTTGTCTCTCAACGTGAACAACACCTGCTTCGTACCTACCATCTGAAGCAACGGGGAGAAGTCTTGTTGCAGGGGCAAGCGATTGGACAGCGAATTGGTCAGGGAGTGGTGCGAGTATGCTCAGATATTTCTCACATGTGTGAGTTTCAGGTGGGTGAAGTACTCGTTGCTGATACGACGGATCCTGATTGGGAGCCCGTGATGGAAAAAGCGAGCGCCATCATCACGAATCGCGGAGGACGAACGAGTCATGCCGCTATCGTGAGTCGTGAACTTGGGGTTCCGTGTGTGGTTGGCACTGAGATAGCAACGGATTCATTACGAGACGGTCAGGAGGTAACAGTTTCATGTGCCGAGGGTGAGATCGGTGAGGTCTACAAAGGTCTCATTGAATTTGAAGTCAAGGAGGTTTTGCTATCGGACTTACCGGCAACCACAACGAAGATCTGCATGAATGTGAGCGAGCCTCGTAAAGCCTTTACTCATGCAGCTCTCCCTCATGATGGGGGTGGCTTAGCAAGATTTGAATTTATTCTCTGCTCTTACATTGGTATTCATCCTCGGGCTCTTATTGATTTTGACCAGGTACAGGATCCGGCTATCCGAAGAGAAATCGATAAGCTTACCTGGAACTATCCACGAAAGGCTGATTACTTCATAGAGCGACTGACTCAGGGAATCGCCCTTATCGCTGCAGCGTTTTACCCGAAGCAAGTTATCGTCCGGTGTAGTGACTTTAAGTCGAATGAGTACGCACGACTCCTTGGGGGAGAACAGTTTGAGCCGAAAGAGGAGAACCCGATGCTCGGGTGGCGAGGGGCCTCCCGGTACTACGATGAACGATTCCGCTCTTGTTTTGGTCTTGAATGTGAGGCGATAAAACGGGTTTATCACATACTGGGGCTCAAGAATATTATCCCGATGGTCCCATTCTGCCGGACACCGGAAGAGGCGAGGAAGGTGATTGAAACGTTTGAGAATTTCGGTATTCATCAGCGTGATATGCCCATCTACGGGATGTGTGAGATTCCATCGAATGTGATATTGGCGGATCAGTTTCTTGATATCTTTGATGGGCTGAGTATCGGTTCAAACGATCTCACGCAACTCGTACTTGGAGTCGATCGAGATTCTTCGCTTGTAGCGCACCTTTTCTCTGAAGTCGAACCTTCTGTGCAAGAACTGATTAAAAGAGTCGTAG
>JBMTVV010000214.1:0-4120 GCA_049451755.1 Bdellovibrionota bacterium | reverse complement strand
GCACGAAGCACCGAGCTGCATCATGAATCAAAATCCTATCAATCGGTGCTGGATTACAAGAATCGGTCACATATTCAAGCGCCCTGCGAACGGAGGCCTGCCTTGTTTCCCCTCCTTCAACAAGCCGGCACCTCAAGTCGCTCTCTCTTAGGACATCCTCGAACTCCTTCCTGTAACCAGAAGGAAACGTCACCACTAACTCATCAAATCGTGTGGTACCCCCAAGAAGCCTTGTGATAGCTCGGGCGAGGATTGTCCTCCCCGCCACGGGCACGAGCGCCTTCGGCACGGAGGCACCAAGTCGCTCTCCCGACCCGGCTGCAACGATTATCCCAAATACTCGCTCGGCACTTGTTCCCATTGTATGCCAAATCTCTCTATAACGACTGTACGTAAGAAAGCATCTGCTCTAAGACTTCAGCGACAGAACCCGAGGAGTTGTCGATGTGAACCATATCTTCTCCTTGGACTGTTGGAGCGAGTCCTCTCTCTTGATCTCGCTTATCTCTCTCATGAATTTCGATTTGCATCTCTCGCTCAAGTTGAAGCTTACGCTCATCGGAAATATCTTGCTCCTTATCGAGAATTTGCTGAAGGCGCCGCGCCACTTTAATACTCTCATCAGTGGCAACCCAAAACTTTACATCCGCATCCGGAAAGATAACTGTCCCCATATCTCGTCCTTCTGCCACCAAACCTTCACCGGGGAATGCCTCACGCTGCGCTGATATGAGAGCATTCCGCACAGCGGGGTGAACTGCTACTTCAGACGTCGCTTCACTCACCTGTGGAGAATATAACTGGTCAAAGACGTCTTCCCCATCCACTAGGATTCGAGCGCTTCGTCCTGATAGAGCATCACCCTGAGAAAGCACGAGACGAATCTCATGTTTTCGAATGACCTCTGCGACTTGCTTCTCATTTTCACGTGGCACTCCAGCGCGAAGCGCAAGATATCCGACAGCTCGATACAATAAACCAGTACTCATGTGAACGAATCCAAGACGCTCGGCTAAAAGCCGAGAAAGAGTCGTCTTTCCCGTTCCGGCAAGACCATCAACAGTGATTACCTTTCTAGGACTCGTCATACAAAATCCTCTCTCATCTCTCCGTACTCTCTACTATGACAGGATTGTCGATACATTCCCACCTATTGGAGCAACATGCAATTTCATCGATGGACTAGCGAGAAATCTCAGGATTCATGGCTGGTAGAGTCAGAGCCCCTTTTTAAATCGCTCTGACACTGCTGATGCGAGAAGAGAGAGACACCCCACCCAGATAACGCAGCCGATGGATAGAACCCAACAAGGAGGTAGCGATCTGAAATCTGACTGGCTGCTATAATCGGATCATTGATGGAAAGATACCAACAAGCAACAGTCTCTCGCTCCTGAGAAGACACGGGCAGCCTCGCCCATTCAGGCATGTTCAAAGGGCGCTCATCTGAATCAAGCACGGTCAGAGACATACCGAGCCTCTCTGCGTGGTATCGCAACATCGCCTCATGCCGAAAGGGGATATCAGAAGCTATCGGTCCATTCGCAACGCTAATACGCTTTACAATCTCGTCATATCCGCCTCGCCCGTAATGCGCCAAATGCAGAACATGAACCGTATTGCCAACTACGAACAGAGCGAGGAAAGAGAGTGCAATCAGCCGTGAACGCTGCTTGTTCTCTGAAAACGCTTCCTCTAAGAGATGCGCAAGAAAGATGTAGCCTACGAATAACGAGGGAAGGAAGTGTCGTGCATATAGGTGCTCAGGTCGATAAAGAGCCCATCCAAGAGCTGGAAGAAGCACAGTCCCAGCAAGAAAGAATTCGCAGTGAGCGCCACCCCTCCTCGTCCAAGCGAATAACAATCGTAACAGCCATACACCGACTACGAACGCGACCAGAAAAGACACGAGACCAAGCGCACCGATGGAAACAGCTGGTCCCCCAACACCCACACTCAAAAGATTCGAAAGTGCAAACAATTCATTCCCAATATCTCCTCCTGATTCCTGAATCTTAGAGATGAAATCAACCCAGAGCCAAAGAAGTAAAGCACATGGAAAAATGCCAATCATTATCGAACGAATGCATCCGAGCCTAGGAATAGACCCAACTAGAACTGCGGCAACAAACATGAAACTACCGAGATGACTCGCTATTGCTAGCAAACACGCACACCAAAAGAGCAGAACACTCCAAAGGCTTTGACTCGTATAGAGCCTCTGGCTCGATACGTACACAAGATACAAGGCAAGAAGCATGGGGCTATATCCACGCGCTTCCGTACCATACAGAACAAAAACATAGGACGTTGCGACAAGTACAAACAGCCAACGGTAGTACCCATCTTTTTGCTTCGCATCTATAAAAAGAAGTCCTAAGAGTGACAAACTACAGACGAATGAAAAGAGCCGATGTACAACTGACTCGCCACTCTCTTGCACAATAAAAAGCCAAGCGCTTTGTATAAAATGATTATTTTCACTGTAGTAGCCAGTAAAGATAGCCTTCGCATTTGGTAATGACCGAGCCCACTCAAGTGCCCACAATTCGTCTAACCATAGGGATCCTCGCATACCCAATACACGATAGATAACACCCACAAGGAGCAACAACTCAAGCCATGGAAGCCTATAGGGGGTGCTACGATCCGTACTATGCACAGCGCTTTAACTCATATTTCAATCGGCATCACAAGTCGATCTACAGATTTAGAACTCCACTGGCAGATAGAGCTTTACTCATATAGCAACTCTATTCACTACCTTCATCTCGTCAACAGTATGCAAAATGTGGGGGGCAGCCGGCAAACCCTTTCTTCTTTCATCTACTACCCTAAGAAGCTTCCGTATATCTTTCCTGAAATCACGTAGGCCTTCCTAAATTATTTTCCGAAAAAAAAGCCTTCACGTATTTAGTAAATCACAAAACCACTCGACCATTACGGGTATTGCTGTTTTGAGGTGGTTTGTTGTTTATTCGTCTATCGCATCGCTTACGTACACTTAAGAAGTCCGCGGGCTTCTCCCTCATTGATCTTCTCATAGCCATTGCAATTATGGGAATCATTGGGTTTCTTGGTCTACCACAAATTCGAAACATCTCAGCATCTTTCGATCGCCTGAATGCCCGCACCATATTCATTCAAGACCTCAAACAGGCTCAGGCAAAAGCGCTAACAGAGGGCTGCCGCGGCATTTTTACCTTTTATCCAAACAATAACGGCTACTCGTTTGGCTGCGACTATCTTGCCTACGATCCGAGTTCTCCTCCTCGAGCAGATGTGCTCGCCTTCTCTCGCTCCTTTCCCACGGGAATTAGCGTTACTCCTTCGCATCAAATCATCTTTAATTCAAGAGGCCTACCCGTTGATGAGAGCGATATCATTACAACGGTATCAGTTAATTTCGTAGACAACTCAGGAGACGAGCTCTATGCATTTGCCTCCGGCACACTGTTTGCAACCGGTCTCTTTGCTTTTGATTGAGAAGGACTATGGGAACGATACGAGTGCGACACTACAACTACCAACTCCATGATGAATCAATGACGGAGTCGGGGATCACTCTAATGGAAGTGCTTGTGGCTATCGTACTACTAGCCATCATGGCTTCTGCTGGGATCAGCAATCTCATCGTCGCACTGAAAACCGCGAAATATACCGAGGTAAACTTTGCTGAAAATAGCCTCGCTATCAGTAAAGTTGAGGAGATTTCTGCGATAGATGTCGGAAACCTTAATTCAAGCTAAAACGAGATCGAACCCGACGTAACGTGGCCCGATCTCACACTCACCTTCACTCGTACGACGACCATTCACATGAATGGAGATGACTCGCGAACTGTCGATGTCTCAGTGGTGAGCAACTCGCCAGACGTTGCGACAAACGTGACGTTCTCTACGACGCTGGCTTTGTGGGAATAAGAGTTTTATGCGGACACCACCTTTGAGTAGCATTACGAGTGAGGCAGGTTTCACCCTTTTTGAGCTCATTGTCACAATGGTTCTGACTAGCATAGTATTCGTCGGTGCCATGCAGGCTTACAATGCAATGACTGCAGCTTCATACGATCTCCACATTCGAATTGAAACGAATGTCCAAGCACAGGCTATTATACAAA
>JBMTVV010000213.1:0-4128 GCA_049451755.1 Bdellovibrionota bacterium | reverse complement strand
CGTTAAAGACTCCAAACTCGTCTATTTGGTAATTGTTTTTCCGCTGGCAAACGCGGTCGCCATCATAGAAGGGAATTTCAGCGTTCGTGAGTGTAAAGGCTCGATCGTGTTGACCCAGTACCGCTCGCTGGAGTCGTTCATTGAGTTGAATGGTACCGAGTGGCCCCCTGTTTGATGGGGTAAGAACGGTGATATCTCCCGCTGCAATTCCGAATTTTTTCGGGATCTGATCAATAAAGAGCCGTTCGATTGTCGCTGCGGCATCTTCCGGATCGGGCCGTTCTAGGAAATATGCATCTGATTTCGTGCTCCCATCTGGTTCTGGGATTTGTGGCTCAAGACCAGCGTTAATCTGATATGCAATATCATTGATATAGGAAGACTCTTCCCGACGGTAGAGCTGAGAGAGGGTAATTGTTGGGATCTCAGTAACTGAGAGGAGTTCGCCAAACACTCGGCCCGGACCTACCGAGGGGAGCTGGTCTTTATCGCCAACAAGGATAATTGTCGCGTCTTTTGGAATTGCTGAGAAGAGCGATTGCGCCAGAGGGAGATCAATCATGGAGGATTCATCGACAATGACGGCATCGATCGGTTTCTCATCTTGTTCGACTGGAAAGGATTCTCCATGAAGAAATCGACGGGTAAATGGATCGAACCGAAGCAGGCGGTGAATTGTCTTTGCCGGCAGATTACACACCTGTGACATCCGTTGGGCGGCTCTCCCTGTCGGAGCGGTAAGCGCAATATTACATCCCGCCGCAGTGAGTGCCTCAACGATTGCTCTCGTTACTGTCGTTTTCCCACATCCAGGGCCTCCTGTGAGGAGAAGGAGCCGGTAGGAGAGTGCTGCGTGCACCGCTTTTCGTTGTTCGTTGCTAAATGTAATAGAGAGGTCCTTCTCAACCCGTCGAATCGTCCGCTCCATCTCGAGCTCTTCGAGGAGCATTTTCTTTCTCGGTGCGAGTCTCTCTACGGCAAATCGCGCCACATACTCCTCTGCGCTCGCAAGGGTCGCGAGGTACACATTCTCATCTTTGATGACAATGAGCTTCTCCTCACCGAGCTCTCGTAACCGTTGCTCATGGTCAAAAAGAGACGGTGTCGTCTCAAGTAGGTTTTCACAAGACGAAAAGAGCACCTCTCGAGGGAGGAAACAGTGCCCATCATCGCGAGCTCGCTCAAGACTGTACAGGAGGCCGGCTCGGTGTCTCTCTGGAGACTCAAGCTCAATGCCGAGGCGAAGAGCCACTGAGTCAGCGGTTCGAAAACCAACCCCAACAACATCACGCGCTAGGAGGTAGGGATTTTCTTTCAGCCGTTCAATAGAGCGATTGCCGTAACGCTTGTAGATGCGATTCGCAAGCCCCGGTGCGATGTGATGCTCTGTGAGAAACCTCGTAATTTCGTGCAGTGATTTGTTCTCCTCGAGGTAGGTAGCAATCGCATGTGCTTTGTTCGCACCGATACCGGAAACTTCTTGGATTCGAGAAGGGGTTCGTTCCAAAATGTTGAGTGTTTCACCGCCAAAGTGTTCAGCAACCCGTCGTGCAAGAGTTGGACCTATCCCGGGAATAACCCCACTTGCGAGGTACTTTGTAATACCATCAGTGGAGCTCGGAGGAACCACAGCGATATTTTTTGCTTTGAATTGTTCTCCAAACCGGGGGTGGGTGACAAATTCACCAGTGAGAATGACTTCGAGTCCTGGGGCAACATCAGCCCCACTTCCTACGACCACGGTTGAGGCAGTAGCACTCTTTGGCTTTAACTCAAAAATTACGAAATCTGTATCTGGTTTCTTGAAGCGGACTCGTTCTACCTCCCCACGGATGACTTCTAATTCTGACGCGCGAGCGCCGTGCGAGTTGGCTTTTTTGGAGAGTTCAGAGGCAGGAACCACGGCACCAGAGCTCGTGAGGCTCGCTGCAGAGGGCTTGCCCTTGGCGGGCTCTCCTTCTTGGGAGCCGATTATTTGAGCATCTTTCGATTCTCTGGTTTGATCCATCACGAACTTTCACTATATTGAGTAGGGGTGGTTATTCTACCAGCCAAAGACTCTTTGAACAGGAGAATATCGCGGTAAAAGTTTCTTTTACCGACCGCGCATAGATTAGGACACGACTTATGATAAATCTCAAACACTTACGAGAGTCACCAGAGCTTTATATTGAAGCTGCACGGAGAAAGCGTATCAACGTTGATATTGAAGCTTTCTTGAAGGTTGATGAAGAGTACCGTTCCCTTAAGAGTCGGGTAGAAGAGCTCCGAGCCGAACAGAATCGGTGTAATAAAGAGTTACGGAATCTCTCAGGTGCTGAAAAAGAAGAGATGCTCTCAAAAATGAAAGCTATCTCTGGCGAGGCGAAAGAGCAGGGAAGTGCCTTCAAGACATTAGAAGAAGAGTGGGAGAAGCTTCAGCTCCTCATTCCATCTCTCCCCGATGAGCAGGTGCCTGATGGGAAAGATGAGGATGATAACGTGCCTTTGCGGCACTGGGGTGAAGTCCCTCAGTTCTCGTTTGAGCTGAAAGATCACGTAGAGCTTGGGAAAACCCTCGATATCATAGATATCGAGCGTGGTGTTAAGGTCGCAGGTGCTCGGAATTACTTTCTGAAGGGAGATGGAGCTCGGCTACAGCACGCAGTGCTATCTCTTGCCATGGACCTCCTTCATGAGCAGGATTTTACCATCTTTGATCCACCACTCGTGGTGTTATACGAGGCAATGATGGGGACGGGGTACTTTCCGGGTGGTGAGGAGCAGGCGTTTCACCTCGATACTCGAGATGATGCGCACTACCTCATTGGAACCTCGGAGGTTCCAGTAGCCTCTTATCATATGGATGAGATTCTTCCTGAAGAGGAACTCCCGAAACGATACGCAGGGATCTCACCGTGTTTTCGTCGTGAGGCCGGTACCTACGGGAGGGATACGCACGGTATTTATCGGGTACACCAGTTTTCAAAGGTGGAGCAGGTAGTAATCTGTAAGGCCGACAAAGAGGAGAGCTTGAAGCATCATGAGGCGATTCTCCATAACGCGGAGCTCATGCTTCAAAAACTCGAGTTGCCGTACCGTGTATCAACAGTGTGTGCTGGAGATATGGGGCAAGGCCAGGTGCTGAAGCACGATATTGAAACATGGATGCCTTCTCGTGGGAAGTACGGTGAGACTCACAGTTGCTCAACTTTTTACGAGTTCCAGGCACGGCGACTGAAGCTTCGCTACCGTGATGGCGAGGGCAATATTCACTACTGTTATACGCTGAACAATACGTGTATTGCGTCGCCTCGGGTGCTCATTCCATTACTTGAGATGCACCAACAAGAAGATGGCTCTGTTGTGATTCCAGAAGCACTCCGGAGCTACATGGGAGGGCAAGAGCGAATCGTACCGAAGGGGTAGGTTGTTAGGTAGGTAGGCTCGCTCGGATAAGACTGTAGTGTTAAGACTGTAGTGCGCAGCCTAGGATGTAGTGCGATCGCGGATCTGCTAGTGCTCTTCTGTTCTAGAGCCCCATTATTTCCTAGAGCCACTGATATCCCACGCCTCGGATAGAGTGAATGTGCTCTGAGAGTGCCCCGTTTCCAAGTTGGCGGAGTTTTAAGATCACGTTATCGACTCCTCGGGGTGGCGTCTTTTCGTGAGTGCTCCAGAGCGAAGTCAGTACCTCCTGACGAGAAATGATTCGTGGAGAAAACTCGATGAGGTGATAGAGAAGAGAGAACTCTCTCTCAGTTAATCGCATTGCCTCTCTATCTTTCAGTACGAGTTCATACGTATTCGGGTCAAGTTGTATCCCATCGACGTGAAGTGGTCTCAGTTGTTTCTCGGTTCCAAGTATTCGCTCTATGCGAAGTAGAAGCTCCTTAAAGTGAAATGGTTTTGGGATGTAATCAGCAGCGCCTAGTTCATATCCCTCTAGGCGGTATTCGGGGGAAGACATCGCCGTCAGAAATACAAACGGGAACGAGTGTTGTGACTCAATGGTGCGTGCTACTTCAAAGCCGTCTTTGTCTGGTAGTCCAATATCGATGAGAGCAAGGTCAAAGGACTGCGCTGAAAGGAGAGCGATGGCACCTGAGGCCGTCTCTGCTGATTTAACGCCGTATCCAGCAGTCCTGA
>JBMTVV010000212.1:0-4145 GCA_049451755.1 Bdellovibrionota bacterium | reverse complement strand
TCGAAAGCTATGTGAAGCTTGGCAAGAAGGTGAATCCTGAGATGATCATGCAGGTGAATGCGATTGAAGACGCCTCCCGCCTTGCTGATGCGATTGTGGTTCAGCTCAATATCAAGTTGGAGGATAAGCAGGAGATTCTCGAGATTATCGACCCTGAAAAGCGGCTTGAGAAGATTCTTTCACACATGAAGTCTGAGATAGAGATCTTGCAGGTTGAGAAGCGCATTCGAAGCCGCGTGAAGAAGCAAATGGAGAAGACTCAGAAAGAGTATTATCTCAACGAGCAGATGCGAGCGATTCAGAAAGAGCTTGGTGACAAGGATGATTTCCGAAATGAGATCCAAGAGTTGGAAGATCAGCTCCGGACAAAAGAGATGCCGGAAGAGGCGCGGGAGAAGACTGATAAGGAGATTCGAAAGCTGAAGATGATGTCTCCGATGTCTGCAGAGGCAACGGTTGTACGGAACTATGTCGACTGGATGATATCCCTCCCATGGGATGAGATGTCTGATGCAGAAATTGATGTCGAGAAGGCGCGAGATGTCTTAGAGGCGGATCACTATGGACTTGAAAAGGTAAAGGAGCGAATTCTTGAGTACCTCGCAGTCCAGAAGCTTGTTGGAAAGATTCGTGGTCCTATCTTGTGTCTCGTAGGCCCTCCAGGGGTGGGAAAGACATCCCTCGGCAAGTCGATTGGAAAGGCTACGGGTCGTGAGTTTGTTCGAGTTGCTCTTGGGGGCGTTCGAGATGAGGCGGAGATTCGTGGACACCGTCGTACCTATATCGGGGCATTACCGGGAAAAGTGATTCAGTCGCTCAAGAAGGCAGGGAAGAGCAATCCGATTTTTCTTCTTGATGAGATTGATAAGATGTCAACGGACTTTAGAGGAGATCCATCATCGGCACTCCTTGAAGTTCTCGATCCTGAGCAGAATTCGACATTTAACGATCACTACCTCGACTGCGATTACGATCTCTCAAAGGTGATGTTCGTCTGTACCGCGAATACGCTCCATACCATTCCGGGTCCGCTCATGGATCGGATGGAGATCATTCGCCTGTCAGGCTACACGGAGCTTGAGAAACTCGCGATTATGAGGAAGTACCTCGTACCGAAGCAGCTAGAGGAAAATGGGTTGGCAGATGATAACGTCGACCTACAGCCTTCAGCAGCAGTGCAAATCGTACGGCGTTACACTCGAGAAGCGGGGGTGCGGAGTCTCGAGCGAGTTGTTGCTACGCTGTGTCGAAAGGCGGCAGTAGAAGTCGTTGAGCACGGAGCTGAGCACAAGGTTATCTTCACAGCTGATAACCTGGCGCAGTACCTCGGCCAGCCGAAGTACCGTTACGGGAACGCAGAGGCGGAGGACCAAGTTGGAATGTCAACTGGGCTTGCGTGGACAGAAAAGGGTGGAGAAATGCTTGTCATCGAGACGGCGATTCTTCCTGGTCGGGGACGGCTGCAGATCACTGGGAAGCTCGGAGATGTGATGCAGGAGTCGGCAAAGGCAGCGCTCAGCTACGTACGTTCACGAGCAGAGATGTTGGGTCTTCCTCGATACTTCTTTGATAAAGTGGATATTCACGTGCACGTCCCAGAGGGCGCGATCCCCAAGGATGGTCCTTCTGCTGGAATCACGATGGCGACATCACTCGTGTCGGCCCTCACTGGTATTCCAATTGATAAGAATCTTGCAATGACTGGAGAGATTACACTTCGTGGAAATGTGCTCCCGATCGGAGGCTTGAAGGAGAAGGCTCTCGCAGCGCACCGAGGTGGAATCACGCGAATCTGTCTACCGAAGGAGAACGAGAACGATATCGAAGATATTCCAGCAACGGTTCGAGACCAGCTTGAGTTCATCCCAGTCTCTCACGTCGATGAGGTTCTTTATGAAGCACTTGTCACTGATGGGAGAGCAGGCTTTGAGCGTTTGCTTGACCACACCGTAGTGAGAGATGAGATTCTCTTCTCTGACTTTTCGAAGGACTCTGAGAAGGTCTCTGCTGAGCAAGATGGGACAAAGGCGGCTCAGATTGGTGATGTCGTAACGCACTAAAGAGCTCTTACAACTTTTGGAGATAAGAAGGGGGTAGCTTAAGACGGCGCCCCCTTTTTTATTCTATGAATAGCTGCGTATTCTGGTGTCTCGGAGACACGTACCCCTTTAAAAACACGAATATCCCCTGAATAGTTGCAGAGTTGACATCTCTTTTTGTGGTGGGTACTCTTTCCACCTTATCACTGGGGGCGCTTAGCTCAGTTGGTAGAGCGTCAGCCTTACAAGCTGAATGTCGCAAGTTCGATCCTTGCAGCGCCCACCATTTTCTTTCCCATAATCACTCCTCTCTTCGTAATCCCTGTACGTCCCACATCATCGAAGTGGTACTTCATTTCACGACATGGTTGTTGAGAGTCCCGGGTGGTATTCTTCACGATTATCCGGTACTACGACGCCGTTCGGATGGCGAGGTATGCCCAGCCGATAAGAAGTAAGACTCCTCCAATAGGAGTAATTCGACCAAGCCACCTCATATCAGTTATGGCAAGGAGGTAAAGGCTTCCTGAGAAGATGAGAACTCCACAGAGGAACAGAAGAACGCAGAATTTAAGATGTTCAGGTTGCAGTTTCAGGGTGGGGATAATGAGCAGCACGAGGGCATGAACGACGTGGTAGTTCCATGCCGTTTGAAAAACATCTTTGTGATACGGAGTAAGTACATCTTTTAAAGCATGCGCTCCGAATGCGCCAATCAAGACGGATAAAAAACCAAGAACTGCACCGATGTTCATCGCGTTTCTGCTTTCATTGAAAAACCGCCTATTTCACAGAGGTTCAATTTTTACCAGAGCTCTAATTGAAGTTCACTGAAGGCGGTTGCTGCGCCGCCTTCAGTTCAGCTTCTTCGAGTTCGAAGAACTCTCGAGCATTAAACCCGGTGAATCCGGCAACAATATTGTTTGGAAACTGTTGAATGGAGGTATTAAAGAGCCCCACTGAGTCGTTGTAGTGTTGTCGGGAAAAGGAAACTTTATTTTCTGTGCTCGTGAGCTCCTCCTGCAGTCGGAGGAAATTCTCATTGGCCTTTAAGTCGGGGTAGGCTTCAGAGAGGGCGAACACTTGTCTGAGCATTCCAGAGAGCATTCCCTCTGCCTCTGAAACGCCTCGCACATCACCGTGTGCAGCAGCTGACATCGCTGAGTTCCTCGCTTGAATAACCTTATCGAGCGTCTCTTGTTCATGTTTTGCGTACCCCTTAGCAGTCTCAACGAGGTTCGGGATGAGGTCATATCGACGCTTTAGCTGTACATCAATTTGAGACCAGGCATTATCAGTAGCAACTTTCTGGCGTACCAAGGTGTTGTAGACGTTAATGCCGTACAGGACGAGGGCAAGTACAATAATACCGATAACGATGAGTGCATTCATGCGTTGGACTCCTAAGTTCGATAAGTAAAAGTCTCTATCTCTCAGGAAAGGGTAGCAGAAGCGAGTACTTTCGAGAAGTAAAGAAGCGAGACGCCGTAAAGAAGCGAGCAGCAGTAAGGAGGTGAGTTATAGCCTACTTCTTGTTCTTCTGGAGAATCATCTCGAGGTGAGACGCGAACGATCTACCGTAGGATTCACTTCTCCCACAACTTGCATCTGGTGATGATGAGATAATAGCAACGTTCTGCTCGTCGCCGAGCTCTAGCTCCTCAGTGAGCCACTGTTCATCCTCTGGAATCAATACACATTCTGGGGCTACAGCGTGAATGAACTCCCGACACGCATCGAGATGGTCTTTTCTCCGGACATTGGGGTCAAAGCCAAGCCCAGAAGTCACAACGACATAGTCAGGCCGGGCAAGAGCAATATACCGTGAAACCTCGGACGACTTCGAAATGCCGTACTCGAGCACTGAAGTTGCTCGTCTTACTGGCGGAATCAGCGCTTTACGTAAGATTTGTAACGCTGCTCGAATCTTCTCTCTTCTAGTATGGGGAAGCGGAATCTGTAAGAGTGAAAAGGAGAGCCCTGTGAGTGTGTTGTGAGAGAGATGAGAGCTGATGACCTGCTGTTTCTTACCGAGTGTTTCGGTGATAATCCGTCGTATCACAGTCTTACCTCTTAGGCCGATGACTCCGATAACAGGTCCCGTCG